>CANETM010000001.1 GCA_947441205.1 Bacteroidota bacterium
CACATTTGTTGAATTCATAATCAGGCAACAAGGACATCAATTGCGAAAACACCGTTTTTCCCAGGTTCATAAACTAGTCTATGAACAATTTTTGGGAAATTCAAATCGAAAAAACTTATTTTCGCTGTCAAAGCCTGTTTTTATTGGGTGCTACGAGGATTGGAAAAAAGTTAACGGGACACTACTGAAGTGCTAACAGGTTTTTGTAATTCAGAAAAGGACGGAAATTCTTTTGAAATTAATTGTAATCAACTTTCTCCTGGGATATATTTTTTGCAATTGATAGACAATCAAAGCAATCAATATACTAAGAAAATTATTAACCTAGATTGATTTAACATGGCTAAAATTTTAGGAATAATTCCTGCTAGAGCAGGTTCAAAAAGACTACCAGGTAAAAATACAAGATTGTTTGATGGTAAACCTTTGATAACTTATTCCATAGCGTCTGCCTTAAATTCAACATTGATCACTGACATTGCAGTGAGTTCAGACAGCGAGAAAGTATTGGAAATTGCGTCTAACTATCAAAGAGTAAAAGCAATTAAACGTCCGGTTGAACTTGCTGGTGACCTTTCTCCAGCTATTGATTATGTAAAGCATGCATTGGAGCAATATGAACATACTTTCGATTATGTGGTAATCATACAAGCAAGTTCTCCATTGACACAATCAAACGATATTGATCAAACGATCCAATTGTTGTTAAATCACCCGGAAGCTGATTCAAGTGTATCAGTTATGCATTTGGACCATGCCATTCATCCTGTGAAGTTAAAAACGATGAAAGACAATGTGTTGTTACCCTATTGGGAAGAAGAAAACGGTCGGATGGCTGCCCATGAATTGCCGGAGTTGTTTGTTCGCAATTGCGCGGTATATGTCAGTAGCAAAAAATCGTTGGAATTGGGCAAAATTATAGGAGACCATTGTTTAGGATATTTAATGCCAAGAGAAAGATCTGTTGATATAAACGAGTTGATTGATTTTGAATTTGCTGAGTTGTTGTATAAAAAATATTATAAGGTAGGTTCATAGATATTACCATTTCAAAAACAATATTGTAAAAGAAAATTCATGATTAGAGCAGCAATAATTGGTTTAGGTCCTCATGGAATGAGAATGCTACAAAGTGCATCACAAATTGATTCAATCAAATTGGTAGCAGTTGTAGATCGAGATGAAGCTAAATTGAACCAGGAGATGGTATTGAAAACAGGAGCAATACCATTAAAAGATCTAGCTGAACTTTGGAAACACCAAATTGACTTATTGATGATTGCAACAAATGGGCCTTCTCATTTTGCATTATCTATGGAGGGGATTAGCAAAGGGATTACTCATTTACTTATATCAAAACCCATGACTACTTCAGTTTCTGATGCTATTGCTATCAACAAAGCAGCTACTGAGAGAAATGTAAGGGTTTGTGTTGATCATATTTTAAGATATGATGAAACATATCAATGGATAAAAATGCAAATCTCAAGCAATCGTTGGGGAAAGTTAAGAAGAATGTATTTGCAGCGACCTGGTATTGGTATGGGATGTTTAGGTGTTCACTCATTCGATATGGCCAATTATTTAATTGGAAAACAACCCCTAAAAGTTACGGGTTGGTTAGATGAGCCGATAGGTAAAAATCCACGAGGGGAACAATTTGTTGATCCAGGTGGTTTGGTTGTGATAGATTATGGTGAAGGTACCAGAGCCACTGTAGACCAAATTGAAGATGGGAGCGGACCTGCTGTTACTGAAATTGTATTCAATCATGCACGTGTGAGGGTAGATGAGAAAAATAATATTTTGGAAGTGATCGAAAAAGATCCTGCATTTGTTCCGGGGCCCAACAAAAAAGCGCCACTTACCAGATTTGTAAACCCTCATTTAAAAGAGGTAATACACGATATGGTTTCATTGTTAAAAGCGATTACTCTTGAATTAATAAGTGAGAAACCACTATTGTCGGATGGTATTACAGGACAAAATACAATTGAAATATTAGTAGCAGCCTATATATCAAACAACAATGGGAATAAGCCTATCGAATTGCCCTTGACAGAGCCCGATTACTTAACATTAAATTTAAATATTACATGAGAGTTTGTATTATAGGTTATGGAAATATTGCTAAAAAGCACATAGAGGCGTTTAGAGCACATGGCTGTGAGATAGTAGCATCATGTAATAGGAGCGCCAGTAGCAATGAGGCGGCTCGTCAAGAAGCTGGGATTCCTAAAACATACACCGATCACATTAGTATGATTGAAACGGAGAAACCTGATGCTGTGGTTAATTGTGTGTCATTTGAACACATTTATTCAATTACCAAATCATTGATACCATACGGCATTCCATTATTGATTGAAAAACCTGCCGGACTGACTGTTTTTGAAACGAAGGAGTTAATCAATTTAGAGAAGCAGTTTTCAACTAAAGTACAAGTGGCTCTGAACAGAAGACATTACAGTGTCATACAAAAGGCTTTGGATTCAATAGGTGGGGTAGAGCATTTGGACATGATGAGTATTGAATGGTCAGAAAGGCCATTGGCTACAAAAAACAAAAAAGGATTTTCAGATTTATTGATAGCACAGCATATTTATGCAAACTCCATTCATGGGATTGATACATTGAATTACTTTTCAGGAGGAATCAATGATTATCAAACATATTGTAGTGCTTCGGAAGGGTATTTTCATTGGCAAATGGCATTTTCCGGAATGTCTGATAAAGGTGTGATCACTAATTTTACCAGTTCTTGGGGAAGTCCGGTTCCGTGGAGAATACTCATGTACGGAAAGGGTAAGCGATTAGAATTTGCTCCTTTAGAGACGTGCAAAGTTTTTGACGAACAAACACAAGGGTTTTCTAATATTGGGCCTGAAGCTTTTGATATGAAATACAAAGCAGGCTTCTATTTGCAAACGAAATCGTTTTTGGACTTAGTAAATGCTAATAATTTAGCTCACAAACACAGTCTTGAATCTACTCTCAACAGCATGAAAATAGCAGAAGAAATATTTAAAAAATTGTACGTTGACAGATAACGCTGAGCAAATATCTTTACCTAAACGAATTTTAGGAGCTATGTTTAATTTTGGGGTATCCAATGTGATGACCAAAATTATCGGGTTTCTCCTTATTCCGGTTTACACCCGCTATTTAGATCCAACTGACTATGGAATTGTTGAACTTTGTGGAGCGCTCTCTGCTTTTGTAATCATTTTCATGAGGTTAGGTGTGCCCGGTGCCGTTAACCGTTTTTACTTTGATTACAAGAGTGACCCCAATAAATTAAATGACTATATAACTACGATACATCATTTGTTGGTATTTGCAACCATCACTTTGGGTATCATTATTGGAGTCATTGTTTACTTGTTTTCAGAAACAATATTATCTGGAGTACTTTTCTTTCCATTCATCCTATTGACACTGATTAATGCAGGTTTTTCAGCGAATAGTGATTTGCAAAAACGCTTGTTGCAAAGCAAGGAAAAGTCGGCTTATATGGCTAAGTTGAATATAAGTTTAGCTATAGTAGGCATAGGTCTTGCATTGTTATTTGTAGTAGTTTTTAAGATGGGGGCACTTGGTTTAATGCTTTCACAAAGTGCAACTACATTTGTGTTTTTTATTCAAGCCCAATACTATTTACGTAATTATTTAAAAGGAAAGTTTAATTGGGGCATGTTAAAGGATTCATTAAAATATGGAGCTGGATTATTGCCTCACCATTTGTTTGCTGTATTGGCACCTTTGATGTCGAAAGGTATATTGAATTCAAAAGAATCGTTGGCAGCCTTGGGGGTTTTCGCATTGGCCATCAGGTTTACGCAACCATTGGATATTATTTACGATATATTTATGGTTTCATTTAACCCCATCTATTTTTCATTACGCAAAAATCAGGAGAACCAAAAAATCAGAACCGTCTACCGTTCTGTATGGTATATTTCCATTGCAGTATATATGTTGGTTGCGATCATTCTCCCTTCTATAATCCCATTGATTACACCCGAACGATTTCATCAAAGTGCCCATTTAATCCCCATTCTCGCTTTGGGTTTTTTGGGTCAAGTGTTGTACAGTCTATTCTTGATAGAAAACTATTTTGATAAGAATACCCGATTTATTTCATTGGTTACAGGAACAGGGTTGGCTATTAACTTATTGGTTACGTTATTGACGGTTGACCGATTTGGGGTGTATGCAGTTGCTATGGCATCCGCAGCAGGATTTATAACTTGGTCAATTATGGGGTATGTTTTTTCCAAGAAACATTTTTTGAATTATATAGACCTGAAAACAATTGCTATCGGTTTGTTGGTGATCATACCTGTTTTTATCGTGGCTATATATACCCCATTGGATGCTTTCATGATTCGGTTTGCATTGCTTGCGTTAGGATTTGGGGCGATTGTATTGTTCAATTACAACCATTTTACCAAGGTTGTAACCATCATCCGAAACAAGGGAATGCAGTAGGTTGATATTCTGAATAAGGCTAATATTTATTTCTAATAATATGTCATTGTTTTTACGTGCTTATACTATTCTTACCCACTTCTGTTCCAACAGAATCATATCCACAAATCCGTTAGCTAAATATTACCAATACGCAGTACCATGGATGTATGAAGAAATTTTGATACACCTTAGGAATGATGACAAAGAAAAGGTGCTTGCACGCAAACAATACAAAGAAACAAACAGACAACTATTGATACATTGGGTTTTGGTTTGGATGAATCGATTTCAATTGTTGTTTGCACCCAAAGCTGATATCCTATTCATGACGAGCCATCCCGATCACCATGCACAATATGGGGAACTTGAACCTTTATTTAAAGAGAAAGGAATTACTTGGGTATATATCACCAACAAGCTCAAAATTTATCAGGAACTCAAACGAAAAAAAAAGCGGGTCTATTTTTTAGACAATGCAAACAAAAATGATTTGAACCGATTCTATGTCGATTCAATGAATACTGCAAACTTTGATAAATCGATGGAGTCGCATGTAATAAAATATCTGGGTTATTTTCGGTATTTGGAGAATCAAATTCGTTGGATGATTAACCGTTTGTCGCCCAAAGTTTTTGTTACAGCCAACGAACTATTGTTACCACATCGGGTTGCGCTGATGCTTTTTAAAGAAAAATCAATGCAGACCCTTTGTTTGCAGCATGGTTATATCAGTAACACGAACATCATTTACAAAGAAATGTTGTCCGATCAATTTTTGGTTTATGGACAAGTAAGCAAGCAAGCTATGTTGGATATGGGATTTCCCGAAAACAGGATGGAAGTAGTTGGCAGCTTGTTGTATAAAGATACATTGCCAAATTTTGCACCATCTACCCAATCATTTCTAAGCTTAGGAAAGAAAAATATCTTGGTTGCTTTCTCGGGAGCGGGTAATAGTACTTCTTTAAAACACCACTTAAAGCAAATACAAACAGTTGAGTCACTTTCCAACGAAATGGAGGATGTTCATTTTTTGATGAAACTGCATCCCAAAGATGATATGCAATTTTACAAAGGATTATCTAAAAACAATATCCGGGTTATTTCGCATGATGATTTTATGAACCAAAAAGGAGATTTCATTGATGTAATTGCCCGCAGCAATGCGTTGATCACTTCCGTTTCGGCTTCCATGTATGATGCTTTTAAATTGGGTGTGCCTGTGTGTGTATTGGATCTGGAAAATGAATATGCAGATAGTGATGTTATACAAGCGAAAGTGGTTTCATATTGTAACAGTTTTGACAAGCTTTTGAACAGCATTCGTGAGATGATAAAACAGGATGTCCATTATGCAACCATTCAATCAGCAAAAAAATATTTAATGAACTTTTATCACTTGACTGAAAAAGCCGATGCAAAAACGTTGGTTTATCAGGTCATTTCACAATCGATTCAAAAAATACCATAACATATAAAGTATATGAAATTAAGTTTAGCACAACGTATTTATATTAAATTTGTTTATAGTATCCCCAGTAGGTGGAATAGGTTATTCAAACTCAAAGAAATCAATACATACAGAGTTAGGGCATCCGTGGGAAGTTGTGGGTCACATTTATTGATTGACGGGAAATTTACTGGTTTTAGTAAAGATGTTCATCTAGGACATCATGTTAGTTTTAATGACAATATTTTTATTCATGGCAATGGGCCTTTGACTATTGGCAACTATTTTCATGGTGGGGTAAATATTACCATCATCACCTCCAATCACCGTTTTGAAGGAGCTACATCTATTCCGTACGATAAAGTCAGAATCAACAAACCGGTTGTCATCAAGGATTTCGTATGGTTTGGGGACAATGTCACCATAATTCCCGGAGTCACAATTGGAGAAGGAGCCATTGTAGCCGCAGGTGCAGTAGTAGTAAAAGATGTACCCGATTGTGCCATAGTAGGAGGTAATCCGGCACAAATTATCAAATACAGAAATACAGAAGATTTTCACAAATTAAAAGCAGAAGGAAAGTTTTTGTAATGGATTTATATAGCGAGTGCATGTGTTTACATAATAGAATTGGTCTATTCAATCAACATTATTTTGTCTTGAACTTAAATCGATAATATGTGCGGAATTGCAGGTTATTTAGGGGTAAATAGTAACGAAAGTACCATACGGTCTATGGTAAAGGCGATGGCTCATCGCGGACCAGATGGCGTGGGTGTTTACTGTTCAGATGGGATTGCATTGGGTCATGCCCGATTATCCATATTGGATTTGAGTGACAGTGGTTCACAACCCATGTATTCCGATGATGGAAATCTGGTGATGGTGTTTAATGGAGAAGTGTTTAATTATAAAGAGTTAGCCCAAAAGTTATTGCCTGATGTGCCTCTTAAATCGAGTTCAGATTCAGAAGTTGTACTGAAACTATACGAAAGAATGGGGGCTGAAGCATTGTCACATTTCAGGGGAATGTTTGCTATACTTATTTGGGACAAACAAAAACAAGAATTGTTTGGCGCTCGAGATAGATTGGGTATTAAACCTATGTATTATGCTGAAAAGGATGCATCGTTGTTATTTGGTTCTGAAATCAAGACTTTGTTAGCAAGTGGATTGGTCGAAAAAACAATTAACCGACATGCATTGGTTCAATTGTTTCAATACGGACATATTGCACAACCTAACAGCATTATTCAACAAATTAAAGCAGTCCCGCCTGCGACTTATTTCAAGGTAAAAGTAAACGAATCTATTTCTTTTCATACGTATTGGCATTTTCAACATCAGGGGGAAATGTTTCAAGGCTCTTTTGAAGAGGCGTGTGTTCAGTTTAGGGATGAGTTCGAAAAAGCAGTTAGTTTGAGGATGATATCAGATAGGCCCATTGGTGTTTTTCTGAGTAGTGGTCTAGACAGCGTTTCATTATTGGCAGCACTAAAAAACAGCAACCGTTCCAATGTTGATACCTATACGATTGGATTTGAAGATACACACAAAAAGTTCTATAGAGAAGATATCAAGGCAAAAGAAATTTCAAACCATTTCGGATATAAAAATGAATCGGTGATTATCCATCCACAACATATTATTGATGATTTCCCGGGATTCGTATTTGGTTTGGACCAACCTTCCATCGATGGTTTCAATTCTTATTTGGTTTCAAAATACACGAGCCAACATATTACTGTTGCCTTAAGTGGATTGGGTGGAGATGAGCTGTTTTTGGGATATCCCCGAAATATCTACTTGCATTTCAAACAAAAGCAAACCAACAAGGCACTCAATTTACTGAATGAAAAGTACCAGTATATGGTGCAAAATGGTCAGTTGAATGCCAACAAGTATATAACCGGACTATTCCATAAATACGCAGGATGCAACGATATCAAATTCGGGTTTTGGGTTCATCATTTGTTGGACAATTACCACAATAACCTGCAAAAGTTCAGCTTCAACCATACCCTATCTGCTTCAGATGAATGTACTTTTTATTTGAGTCAAGCGATTACAGAAAACAACGAATCGGTATTTAACCAAATTACAGCATTTGAGTTTCGAACTTATACCATGAATCAATTGCTTAGGGATATTGACACTGTGTCGATGTATAACTCTATGGAAGTAAGGGTTCCTTTTTTAGATCATCGGTTTGTTGAGTTTTGTCTGTCACTTCCGGATGCATTTAAGTTTAATAGCCAAACAAGACAAAAAAAATATGGGACCGGTACTACAACTTATGCGCAAAGTGGCATGAAATATATTTTGGGCAAGAGTTATGAGCATTTATTACCCCCAAATTATTTGGATACACCCAAGCAAGGGTTTCAATTGTCAGTATACGATTGGGCGTTTGCTTATTCACAAAAAGTAAATTACGATATTTTCTCAAAACGTATTGTCAAAGAATTTTTTAATGAGCGATTTATCAATGAAAAAAAGCAATTTCTATCAACAGAAAATAAATTTGATACGGAGCTGTTTTTATTATTCATATTGGCATTGTGGGCGGATGAAATCGACTATTGAATCCAAGATCTTTGTTTATTGTACATCAAACATTTACTATCTAAACTCAAAAAAAATTGAAAGCAGATTTTCTCCCATTTCTAAAATGCCCTAAGACAAATGAACACCTTAAATTGACTGTAGAAACAAACAAACAAGTTGAAGTGTTGATAGGGAAAGTTAATTCTTCAAAGTTTGAATATCCTATTGAGGATGGAGTAGTTAATTTCATAGATCCAGATAATGCATACATCCAACAAGAGATGATGCACAATATCAGTGATATGGAACTCCTAAAGCAAAAGTTGTCAAAAGAAGAGCTAGACAAGTACCTAAAAGATCAAGCATTGGGGTTGGATCCACCAAATTATTATGATGACTATACCCGCAGCACGATGGATGAAATTATGGGCGGGTTGAATCTCCATAATGCGTCTGTTTTAGAAATTGGAGGCAGTTCGGGCAGGGATTTAATGAAGTACTTTGGGAAAGCCAATAATACTTGTGTAGAAATGGATATCAATCCCCATTTAGGATTGGTATCCGAAATTATCATGAACCACCATCAAGTCTATTATGAAAGGGTAAGGGCTGATATGAACCAGCTACCATTTCAAGATAATCAATTTGATGTCGTATTTGGTTCCGCTACTTTTCACCATATTGATGACCCGACCAACTGTTTTAAAGATATATACAGAATATTGAAACCAGGAGGTGCTTTTTATTGCTTAAACGAAAGGGTACTCAGTTCAATGGCACCCGAACAAAAAGAAGTTATTGCCCAAGAAATGGAGTTTTCGCATGAACACGCATTTTTTTATTCAGAATGGACTGCATTTTTAAAAAATGCAGGGTTTTCAGTACAAAGAGTAAGGCCTCAGTATTTCACCTATGAGAAGCTTATTGAAAGGGTTTATGGCAACCAAAAGCCCCAAAGTATGCTTGGCAAGTTAAGATACAACTATTATAAGTTTATGGGGTCATCAAGTTTGAACACGGACAATCCTATGCTTAAAGTTATTCAAAAACTTGAAGACGCATATTTTGCCAATGTGCCATTTAATGCCTTATGTAAGAAAGGGAAATAGAAAGATTTGAATAAAAGTAAAATTTTATACATACACCACACAACCGCATTGGGTGGAGCAACCAATAGCTTGTTATATACCATCACGCAACTGCCCCCAAATGAATTTGATGTATCGGTTCTTTTTTTACAAGCTGAAGGTCCGGCTTCTGAATTATACAGGAGTAAAGGAATTGTAGTCAAGCACCTCACAGGTATTCAAGTATACCAACATGCTTATGGTGCAAGAATCAAATGGTTGGGGCGTAATCCCATTAGACCGATTACACAATTTATACGGATGCTTTTATCCGTTCCCAAAATGATGACTTATTTGAAAGCCAATTACAAGCAGGTAGACATTGTACACATCAACACCTCGGTGATGCTTCCAGTAGGAATTGCTTGTAAATTTATGGGCATCAAAGTGGTTTGGTACAACAGGGAAGTATTGTATCCCGGAGTTTTAGGAATTAGAAGATTTATGGCTTCAACCATAATCAAATGTTGCTCCTATAAGGTGATACATATTTCAAAGATGGGTGAGCAATCTTTGGGTAATTCCAAAAAGAACGAAGTCATTTATAATTTTATCGATTTTGGGAAATTTGATAAATCAATGTATCCGTTTCTGTTGCATGACGAATTGGGTTTGTCGCAAGAAATCAAAATAATCGCTATGTTAGGTGGTGTTGTTCACAGTAAAGGCTCAGATGTTTTTATCAATGCAATTTCTGAGGTATTGGCAAATGACCCCAAAGTACACTTTGTTATAGTAGGCTATCCACCCATGAAGCAAGAAATATCTGAGGGAGTTGGCAAAATAGACATGGGTAAAACGTGTTTGGATTTGATAGCGAAAAACAACTTAAGCAAATGGATTTCTTTTACTGGATTGCGTAATGATATACCCAAAGTTTTGGCTTCAACTTATTTATTGGTATGGCCAGCAACAGTACCACATTTTTCACGTCCCATTATCGAAGCACAGGCTATGGGAATTCCACCCATAGGGACAGACTTTGAAGTAACCCGAGAGGTTATACAAGAAGGCGAAACAGGATTGACGTTTGTCAATGGTGATTCCACATCATTGGCTAAACAGATTAATCTATTATTGAACGACTCAGCTCTGTACAACAAAATCAGTCAGCAAGCATACCAACAAGCCAAAGAGCGATTTAGTGCAGATACCAACGTAAAAAAAATTGTAGCAATTTATCATTTACTTCATTGAAAATTTTAAGTGTAGTTGGTGTTAGGCCTAATATTATCAAGTTTGTTGCTTGGAGTCGTGCCATTGCTAAATTTCAGCAACAGTATGCGATTGAACACATTATTGTGCATTCTGGGCAACATTATGATGATGCCATGTTCCACCATTTATGGAAAACATTTGAACTGCCGGATATACAATACCGATTAAATGTAGGATCGGGAAGTCATGCATGGCAAGTAGGGATGATGATGATAGAACTGGAAAAAGTATTGATGGTTGAAAATCCAGATTGGGTAGTTGCCATTGATGATGTAAATACAGCGTTGGCAACAGGAATCACAGCTAAAAAAATGAACTTTAAATTGGCACATATTGAAGCTGGTCTTAGGTCATTTGATAAATCGATGCCTGAAGAGCACAACCGGATATTGGTAGATCATGTTTCAGATTTACTTTTTGTACCAGACCAACAATCATTTGACAAGTTGTTAGCAGAAGGGATCGATATCAAAAACATCAAACTTACCGGAAACTTTATGGCAGACACTTTATGGCAAAGCATTTCAAAAGCAGGTCATTGTGATATCCATGATACCATCTCTAAATATGCGCTATCCACAAATGAGATAAAGTTGACCAATTATGCTTTGTTTACATTACACCGCCCATCAAATATACAAGAGGAGCACACACTGAAGAAAATCATCCAATTCTTAATCAATGATTGGGGTGGAAAGACTGACTACATCATTTGGCCAGTTCACCCAGGAGTTTTGAAAAAACTGAAAGAAACCAAACTATTCGAAGCCTTATTAAAAGCATCTGGTCATATCATTTTACTCCAGCCGGTTAATTATTTTGAGATGTTGCAATTAACCAGTCATGCATCATTCGTATTAACAGATAGTGGTGGATTGCAAGAGGAAACCAGTATTTTGGGAATACCTTGTGTGACCATGCGCGAGAATACAGAAAGACCAATTACGCTGAAAGAAAATGGAGGTACGAATGTTTTGGTTGGGAATGATATTAATAAAATGGATCAATCATGCAAACAAGCAATGAATTGTGTTGGAGTAAAAAATAATATACCCTATTGGGAAGGTAATGCTGCCGAAAGAGGATTAATTAGTTTATTTGCCATGAAATAATTTAGGAAAAAAAATAAATTTTAAAAAACAAAACATGAGAATTTTAGTAACTGGGTCAAAAGGAGTTGTTGGCCAAAAATTAGTAAAAGAGCTCCAATCAAAAGGCCATTCGGTATTTGGAGTCGATATCCAACATCACGCTGGTGAGATTGGGTTTGTTCAAAGAATGAGTGGTGAGAATTGGGATTACAGCCGTTGCGATATTGGCGAGTTTCGGCAAATAGAGCGAATTGTAGAGCAGGCAGGTCCATTCGATTTTGTTTACAATTGTGCAGCGGAATTTGGCCGTTGGAATGGCGAAGATTATTATGAGCAAGTTTGGAAGTCTAACTTAATTGGAATGAAGAACTTGATTCGTTTGCAAGAAAAACATAAATTTAAAATGGTTCATTTTTCAAGTTCAGAAGTATATGGAGATTTTGAAGATGTAATGTCTGAAAGCGTGATGGACAATTTTGAAATCAAGCAAATGAATGACTACGCAATTTCTAAATGGGCCAACGAAATGCAAATCAGAAACTCTAGAATCATGTATGGTACCGAATCGGTTGTGGTGAGGTTATTCAATACATATGGTCCGGGAGAGTATTACCATCCTTATCGTTCTGTAAATTGTAAGTTTTGTTACCATGCATTGTTTGGATTACCAGTAACTGTTTACAAAGGACATTTCCGTTCTTCTACATACGTTGATGATTGCGTGAGGACAGTTGGTAATATAAGCGATAACTTTATCAATGGATCTGTATACAATATTGGTAGTGATCAATTTCATGATATTGAAACATTGGCTGATGTGATTTGGGATTATACAGGTGCAGACAGAAAGCTCATTACCTATGGTGAATCAGAAGTACTAACAACCAAAATTAAAAAATTGGATAATGTAGCATCCGTAAGAGATTTAGATCACAAGGAAAGCGTAGGACTTATCGAAGGTGTGAAATTAACCATTGATTGGATGAAGGAATATTATAAATTATAATCACGTGCAGACAAAAATCATCAGCGTAGTAGGAGCTAGGCCCAATTTCATGAAAATAGCTCCTCTTGCAGAAGCTTTCAATCAATATATTTCAAAAGGACACTCCCTTCAACACATTCTTGTTCACACAGGCCAACATTACGACAGGAAAATGTCTGACTCCTTTTTTGAGGAGTTGGGCATTCCTGAGGCACAGTATAACTTAGGTGTTGGTTCTGGCACACATGCAGAGCAAGTTGGCAGAACGATGATAGAGTTTGAAAAAGTATTGATGGTTGAAAAGCCTGATTGGGTTATTGTTATTGGGGATGTGAATGCTACATTGGCCTGTTCGGTCACCGCAAAAAAGTTAGACATTAAAGTTTGTCACCTCGAAGCAGGACTTCGTTCGGGTGACATGAGAATGCCAGAAGAAATTAATCGAATAGTAACAGACCGATTAAGCGATTTATTGCTGACACCTGATAGAATATCGAATAGCAATTTAATAGCTGAAGGGGTATCGGATGATCGAATTCAATTTGTTGGAAATATCATGATAGATACGTTGGAAAAACACCGAAACAAAGCAGGTGCTTTAAAAATTGAGGATATCATTCAACGAAATTTACTCTTAGATGAATCTACAAAACATAGTGTTGACCATGAGTTTATTGTTGTTACGTTGCACCGTCCATCCAATGTAGACCATCAAGAAAACCTGACTGCTTTGGTTGATTTCTTTCTTCAGGAAGTAGTAAAAGATACCACACTGATTTGGCCTATTCATCCCCGAACATTGCAAAAGTTGAAGGATTTTGATTTGTATGACAAAATATGCAAAAGTTCGAATGTGATATTGCTCAATCCTGTTGGTTATTTTGACATGCTCAAATTGAACATGAGTGCCAAAATCATTCTTACCGACAGTGGAGGATTACAAGAAGAGTCATGTGTTTTGGGAACACCTTGTTTAACACTTAGGATGAATACAGAAAGACCTGTTACATTGCGTGAAAATGGTGGGGCTAGTGTTTTGGTAGGTGAAGACATCCATAAATTGCAAGCCGAATTTAACTATTTGAAGCAACATCAAATTGAATCAAAAGTGCCTGAATTATGGGATGGGAACACTGCCGGCAGGTGCTTGGATGCTATTTTAAATTATAAATCATAACGATTGAGTTTAGTTGTTATTTTTAGAAATCTTCCTCCGGATGCGGGAGGGGCTGCTACAATTATCCGAAACTTATTTGAGTTTGCTGATGATACAGTCACTATTGTGGGAAGAAAATCCAGATACCCTATGGATTATTTAACTACCCAATACAACAAAGTTGAAATTCCTTTGAGCGATAGGCCTGAAAGCAAATGGCTGAAACTAAAATATTTCGTTCAATCTATACTAATCTGTTTAAAAGTAATTCGCCAAACCCATACTAAAAATATATTGGGGGTATACCGAGATGAATCTTCTCTCATACTTAGTTATTTGGTTAGTTTATTATCAGGAAAACCATTGTTTGTTTATTTAACTGATTTGTATGCTGAGAACTATGGTAGTAAGAAGAAACAGTATTTGCAAAAACTCATTTTTAAAAGAGCCAAAAGCATCTTTTGCCTTAATCAGGCCATGAAAAATCATTATGTTGCAGCAGGATACAAGCAAGTGGAAGTTATTCCATCTACTGTGCCCGAAATTTTACCTTTAAAAACTAGGGTGTTTGATGGAGAGGTTTTCAAAATTGCTTTTTCTGGTTCTATTATTTATGATCGATTGGATTTATTGCAAATGTTAGTTAGAATAATCGGAAATAATCCTGCATATCAATTGCTCTTATTTTCTCCACATGACGAATTTTTTTTAAAATCAAATGACCTCTACGCCAGTAACGTGACATGCGAGTTTGTTAATAGTCCAAAATTATTGTTAAAGAAATTGCAACAATGTGATTTGTTGTATTTGCCATTGACTTTTAATAAACCAGATAATCACAGAAGTTATTTACAACTAAAAACATGTTTAGGAACCAAATCCTATGAATACATGCAAACAGGAGTTCCAATTTTAGTCCATTCTCCAGCTGAATACTACACATATCAATTTTTTGAATCATCTAAATCAGCAATAATGCTTAATTCTAATAAAGAAGATGATTTAAATGCAAAAATTAATGAAATTAAATCTAATTATTTACTTTTTGAAGAAAAAGTCATGAATGCTCACAAACAATTATTAAACCACAAGGCAAAGCCTAATCTTATTCAATTGATTAGATTAATTAACAATTCGTAATCGATATTTAAATTATTTATAAATGTTAAATCAAATTAAAAATAGTCATAGATTTCAATATTGGTTTGCTTTCCTTCAGGCTTTTCCAATACTTATGATTGTATTTAATTTGAGTTTCTTTGTATTTTTTAGATTATACTTCTCTTTTAATAAAATTTCAAAAATAAAGATTTCCAATAGTTTTCAGATACTTGCAATTTTGTTTATCATAGGTGCAATTGCATCAGTAGCTAATGCTGTAGATGTCAAAAGATCAATGGTTGTATTACCAAATTTTCTCTATTGGGCAATCATGATAATTTTTTTTCAAAATTATAGAAGTTCCTTAAATTTTGAAATTATTCGAATGGGTATATATAGAGGATTGATACTTTTAAATTTACACTATTGGATTGTTGAAAAAACATTAAAGTTTTCTACTCCTTTTAATAAGTTTATTCTTGAAAATGGCTATGCAATATTAATGATATGTTTTGTCCCAACAGCTTTAAAATATGTTTTGGTAAAATATGGTAATAATAGGGCTTATCTTTTTGCATCAGTGGCAACTATTTTAGGGTTTTTGAGTGGCAGTAGGGCCGGGGCTATTTTAATTCTAGGGGGGGCTTTATTAACATTGTTTTCAGAAAAATTAAGCTTCAAAGCAATCGTTCAGTTGGTTATCTACGGTCTTTTGTCTTATTTTTTTATTTTCAAAACAGATTTTTTCAATAAATTTTTGTTCCAAGTTAATCCAGACGTGCATGCAGTAATCTTTAGATCCCAAGAAGTTTTTGAAGAAGAACAATCAATGCTTTTGAGAAGACTGATGGTAGAAAAAGCTATAATTTTATTTGAACAGAAACCATTTACTGGTATTGGGCTAAATAATTGGACAGAATTTAAGGTTGATTTTAGGGGAGATTTTGCTGGTTCAGAGTTTGTAATTAATAAAAATAGATTAGAAAAGTTTAGTGCCCATAATTCTTATGCCGCCCTTTTAGGTGAGGGCGGATTGTTAGTTTTTCTACCATTTATTTTAATTCTGTATACAACAATTTTTGCTCTTTTTTCCCAGTTTGGCAAGTTGGACCAATACCAACAGCCCATTTTATGGTCACTTATTATGATGGCTATTCATATTTATTTTATTTCAGGAATGTCAAACTCATTTACTTGGTATTTATTGGCGCTAGGAATAGCCTCTATTAATAGGAAATCATAGATTTACCTGTAAAATATAACTTTTTATCTTAATGGATTTTTTATTTTATGAAATTAGGCAGAATTCTCTAAATAAACCTTTAGTTGAAGGCTATGATCATTTTTTAGAACTTAGTGAATATTCCTCGTTTTTATATAATGATGGAACTAAAGTTTTCCAAAAAGATGGTAAGCTATTGGCATTAACTGGCAGAGTTATGAAGTTAAAAAACACAGAGGATGCTTCTTTGAGTTATTTCTATGATGATTTGAATTTAGATATTTGGCCTATTTCAGATAGTTTTACTGGTGCTTTTTCAGGTTTTTTATTTGGTTGTGATGAAATAAGAGTTTTTAATGATCCTCTTGGTTTATATAAGTTATTCTTTTATATATCCGACGGTATCATTGCCATATCTACTAGACTTTCTGATTTAACTAAAATTAAACATTTTGATTTTGATTTTAGTTCATGGTTTCTTGAGTTTACTAGACCTGAATATTCGCAATATGGTACAAGAACTATTTTTAAAAGTGTAAAAACACTTTTACCAGGAGAGTATAAATTATTTAGAAAAGGAGAGAATGTTTTAAATTTATTTGATACAACAATTAAACAAGAGGATAAATCTGCTGATAGAAAAAAATTGGCCGTTGATTTTGTAGAATTAATTAATGAGGAGTTTGATGATTTTTACAAAGAATATGAAAATTTAACAATTCCTATGAGTGGCGGAATTGACAGCAGAGTGATTTTAGCTCCCTTTATTGGAAGGCAAAAGCAAATTGTTTTGTCAAATTATGGAACAATTGATGGCATAGATAGTAGTATCCCACTTGAAATTGCTAAGAAGTTTAAATTTCATTTTGAAATTTTTAACACTGCATCAAATACGTTTCCAACAAGAAAATTTTTATGGGATTTGGTTAATAAAACAGATTCAATACATGTAAATGCTTGGTTTAGTCATTTGCAAGAAGCTAATCAAACACGAGCTGTCAAACAACAATTTTTATTAGGCGATATGTGTGATATATTGCGTTCTAAGGGTGCTGAGACTATTAAATCAAGGGCATTTAGGAAAAAGTATTATATCCAAAATTTTTTCAAAAGGACAAAAATTAAGCTTACTAAAATTACTCCTGAAAACATATTATTATTTCAAGTAAGGAAGAAAGAAAGGGTTATAGGTTTTTTGAAAAATATTATAGAAGAAACAAAATATCTTCCTTTGCCCGAACAACAAATCATTGATGAAGCTATCGCAGATATGGATGAGTTGTTTACACATATGGACAGATACCGACCAAGATATATAGAGAGTTACGAAGAATTATTTGGTATTTTTACACATGGACGTAAATCAATGGGGAAACAATTAAACTTATTGAAGTATGGATACCAACCAGAAATACCTTTGTTAAATATCCGAATAGTTCGAAAAGTATTGAATTATTCACCAGCAGAACGATACAGTGATGAATTGACAAACGAAATGTTCAAAGTAAAATCATGGAAACCTTTAGGGAAATTCAAAACATCTCAGAACCCTTTTTTTAGGTATAACTCTCCTTATTTCATGATGTTATTAGGTTGGTTTGTAAGAAGTAGTGTTGATCAATTATTAACGAAAATGACCATTAAAGGTTTGATAAACAGACCCCGTTTGTTTAAGAATTTAAATAGTAAGGATGGCTATCAATATCCTGGTGCGTATGAGAATTTTGAAGCGTGTTTGGAAAATGATATTATAGATGTTATTAAGCAAAAAGAGACATTCATTGGACGCAGGGATGGTTCTTTGTGGCCATTGTCTAGTATGGATTTAATGCCCATTTTGCAGGCAATTTATTACCTTAATCGATTTGGTAAAGACAAAAAGTAAATGCAAATATTCAATACTTTCTTTAAATACCTTTCCAGAAAAACCAGTAACAACACCTTTATTCCTGAAATTGACGGATTAAGATTTATAGCAATCATTACTGTATTATTCTTTCATTTAAATACCGTTTTGATTCGTTCGGTTGATGGTGGATTTGAACAAGAAATTTTGAAAGAAACTTACGCGGACTTTGGATGGTGGATGATACGACTGGATTTAGGTGTAAAAGTGTTTTTTGCCATCAGTGGATTCGTTTTGGCATTGCCTTTTATCAAATCCTATGATTTGAAAAAGCCCATCAATCTAAAAAGTTATTTTATTAGAAGGGTAACCCGTTTGGAACCGCCCTTTCTGATATCGCTTATTGTACTATTCATCGGTCAATTATTGTTGTTGAAACAAGATCTATCAACACTTTGGCTAAATTTTTTGGCAAGTTTAGTCTACATGCATGGATTTATTTTTGGTGAACCATCTAAGATTAATCCGGTAACTTGGAGTTTGGAAACAGAATTTCAATTTTACATCCTCATGCCATTGTTCATGTGGTTTTTATTCAAAAATAAAGGATTGACATTCTCTGTTATGGGATTGGTAGCATGCAGCTTACTCGCCTATTTTTCCAAATCGGCTATTATCAATTTTGATGTTAAATTTTTATCACACTCATTACTCGTTCATTTGGGAAATTTTTTGACAGGAATTTTGTTTGCATTGATATATTACAAAGTTCCCAATTGGATTAAGAAAAAACACCTGGTTTATGACTTGATTGGATTCATTGGACTTTTTTTATTGTTCAAATATTACAAACCGCAGGCATATATTATGAACAGCATTGTTTTCAATATAGCCATATTGCTTTTGTTTACAGGAGTCTTTAAAGGAATATTGTTGAATTATATTTTCACACGAAAGTTTATTTATACCATAGGAGGGATGTGTTATTCTATTTACCTCATACACTATGTTATTTTACACATGGCCGTTCCACTCACACTTGTGTTTACATCTGGAATGGGTTACAAATTTCAGTTGTTGGTTCAGTCGTTTATTCATGTTCCAATTGTGTTGCTCATCTCTATCATTTTCTTTGTATTGTTTGAACGGCCATTTATGGATAAGGATTTTTTTAAAAAATGGGTCAAAAGTATAAGCAATCAATCCATCATTAAGCATGACTAAGGTATACAAAGTCGAGTGGAGTCATTTTGATTCCGATGGTATTTTTTACAAGTACCGCGATGTTTGGCTCAAATCACATTCTCCTAATCCGTTTTTAACGGACAAGCTTATATACATTGCACAGCAAGCAGGTCATCAAGTACAAGTGGCATTTTTTTATGTGGATGATGTATTGATTGGGGCATTGCCTTTCTACTTCAAAGATTCTCATTTTCGCATGTTTGGAGAAGAAAAATCTGATGGGTTAGATTTGATTTTCTCAAAAGATGTTTCACTTCATGATAAATACGAACTTTTATTAAAGTTTTTCAGTGATTTAAATTTGCGTTCAGCTAGTTTTAAAAAATTAGCAACCTACAGTTACAATTATTTAATCATTGTCAAAGTATTCAGACAAATAGGGTTTAAAGAGGTGGCTTCAGTATCTTATAAAAATCCTATTGTTAAACACTTAACGGAAACTCCCGATTATGATGGGTTTTTAAAGATATTTAGTAAAAGAAATACCAGAAATTATTGCAGTAAATTAAATAGGGAGTTTGGTTACAAAGTCACTGCGATGGAGCATAATGATGTTGAGATTGTAGCCGATTGGATGAACCATTTTTACCGAAATCATATACAAAGGTGGAACAATACAAAGACGGAATCTATTTATTCATATTCTCAAAATCCAATAATTTTAAATAATAAAGTTAAAGCGTGGCTAGAAAATAAAGTAGGTGTGCTATTTTCAATTGATGTAAACAATTACCCTATTGCCATGGCAATTTGTTTAAAACAAGGTAACACCATACTGTATCATCAAATTTCTTTTTCAGATTTACCTATTTATAAAAGTTACCCAAAGCAAAAGATACTCATTTTAGAATTGGCAAAATGGATGGTAACCAATCATTTTATTAGGCTAGATTTTGGTATTGGGAGTGAAAATTATAAGTATGAATATGCCAATTTTGATCGAGAAATCATTCAAATGGATTTTTCGAAGACCAGGTGGCAATTGTCTCATATCAAATCTTTAGTAAACTATACCTACCGCAAAAACATTTTCTTACAAAAACTTAATAACGAATACCTCAAAAGAATTGTTGGGTTGCTGCGAACCCTTATCATGCGATTAGGCTATTACAAAAAAGAATTTCAATTAGATAAATGGTTCTTTTATAAAAAAGTAGTAAGAACCATCAATAATGAACAGATGTTTTTCTATCAATATAAATCAACAAATGTTTCAAATATATTGGCTAAAATTTATAAGATAAGGTCGCTTACATTCATTGAGGTAATGGGATTTTATGAAGTAGAAATCGTACTAACCTTAACAAAGCGAAATTTCTATATTAGGAAAATATTTGAAGGAGTAGATATTCCATATGGATTATTCAACCAACAAAATGAAGTGGTATCTATTGCTTGGTTGAACAAAGCAAAAGACAATGAGAAACCACCACTTTTTAACGATTGTGAAGTATATTCGGTTGACGACTGCTATACATTAAGAAGTGAACGGGGTAAAGGTTATTATCCAATTTTAATAAGTTACGTTGCTCAATTGGTAAATGATATTGTATTAATATACACCAATGATTGGAATATTGCATCACAAAAAGGTATTGTAAAGGCCGGATTTGAACCTATTGCAAAAAGAATCAAGAAAAATGCACAGAGATATGAGTGGCAATAAAAAAGTAATGAAGTTAGGGTATTACAACCACGGTCATTTTATTAAAGACCAAGAAGGTAAAGTATATGTAAGTTTTGATGTAGCGATATGGGCAGATCGGTTTGTGGAATTGTGTGATGAATTTGTTGTTTTTCTGAATAGAGGTGTAGGAAATTCATTCGAGAAAAGTAAAATATCAAAGTCATTTTATCCATTACATCCTAAAGCGAAATTAGTAGATATTGGACTTCAAAGACCGCATTGGCAAAAAGTGATAGGTATAGGTCTTAACAAACAGGCTATTATAGAATCAACAGCAAAATTGGATTGGATAATTATTCAAGGCCCAACACCACAACAAAATGTAATTGCAAAATCTGTACATCCAAATTGTAAAATAGCAACATTGTTGGTTGGACTTTGGAAAAAGTGGCCCAAGCAGATGTTTAGACAAAGCGGTTTGAAAAATCAATTCAAAGAGCATTTAATCAACCTATTGAAATGGTACAATCAATACCAAACGAGTGTGCTGATGAACAAACATGCAGATTTACCAATGGGTAACAATCCGGCGATGCCTGTGTTTTACAGTTGTAAAAAATCATTCGCACTTGTCTCAAAGGGTTTAGTTAGAGCATCAGAAATTCAAGTAAGTGAAAGGAATCCAATTGATAAGAAGTTGATAAAATTGGTCTTTTTCAGTAGGCTCGACCCCGAGAAAAACTTGGAGTTGATACTTGAAGCCATGACTAAATTAAAATCTGAAGGAAGAATGGTAGTGTTAAAAGCATTTGGCGGAACACCTATGAAACAATACATAGATTTGATTCGTAAAAAGGTGAGTGAATTGGGTTTAGAAGAACATGTTCATTTGATGGGTGAACTCCCTAATCATCAAAAACTGGAAGTGTTTCAAGATGCAGATATTTATGTATTCAATACTTGTACTACTGAGGGTTTTCCAAGAACTGTTTGGGAAGCCATGGCAACAGGAATCCCAATTGTGTGTGCCAATTATCCTGGGGCTGATCAGTTTTTCAAGAACGGTGAGGTACGCTTGTTTGAACAAAACAACAAACAAGATTTGGTAAATAAAATTATAGAACTCTCCGATAACGAAGATTTGAGAAGACATACCAGTCAAATGGCTTATCAGTTATTGCAACAAAACACTTTGGAAAAATCCACTGAGAATATTATTAAAGTGATATCCAATTACAAGTTTCATGCATAAAATCAAACTGATTTATAATATACTCAAACTAACAGGAATACTTTGGTTTTTCAATCGTTTGATGGCTCAAAAAGAGCAGCGGGTAGTTTTATGCTATCACCGTATCAGCGAAATGAAATTTGACCATCAAATCAGTTTCCTTAAGGAAAAGTTTGATATAGTACCTTTAAATTCGCTTTTAACCGCAACATTTAATTCGCATAAATCACCCCAGCCACAATCAACAAAGCCTTTATTGTCTTTAACCATGGATGATTGCTATGGTAAGGACTTTCATCAGTCATTCACTGTTTGCCAAAAACACCAAGTGCATTGTACTTATTTTGTGCCAACAAAGTACGCTGAACATCAGGTTTCCTTATGGTCTTTGAGGCTTATAGACATTTTGAAAAAGCTTGATTTGCCATGTTCTATTACCGATTTTGAGGGTATTGAGATAACTTTTAATGAGGAACAGAACAAAAAAGCCTTTGAATTGAAATGGATAAGTAAGTTTTTAAATAATAAACAACAAACTTCTGAAATAGAAGCTTTGTTTGATGAATTTTTTACAGTAAATAATTTTAAAGACCAAGCTGATGCTGTTATAGGTAATGAAATTATTGTATTAAATTCAGATAATAAGTTTACATCTTTTCAATCCCATACAGTTTCCCATCCTAAGTTATATTTATGTTCCCCAACTAAATTAAAGCATGAATTTGAAGATTCGAAAATATATTTATCGAAGTTGGCTTTAAATGAAAATCAATATGTAATATGTTATCCATATGGGTCTTTCGTTCACATTGGAGATAGTTTCAAAGAGGCTTCTAATTTTTATGAATATGGAGTAACATTGCAAAGTGGACTAGTGAATAGGTATTCAGATAGAATGCTTGTTCCAAGAATTGGCATATATGAACATGATACCTATCAAAGCATTTGTGTGAAAGTAGTTTTTGCACAATTGCAGGCAATTTTGAAATAGAATAATTTTATAAACATGGAAAATATAAATAGCTTGAACATATTAGTAACGGGAGGTGACGGATTTATAGGTTCTCATCTTGTTGAGGCGCTTTTAAATGAAGGTCATAAGGTAAGGGCCCTTAATTATTATAATTCTTTTAATTTCTGGGGATGGCTTGAAGATATCAAGCATCCAAATTTAGAGATTGTTTCGGGTGATGTAAGAGATTACAACTATTGTCAAAAAATTACAGAAGGAATCGATATTGTTTATCATTTAGCAGCATTGATAGCTATACCCTATTCGTATCATGCTCCCGACAGTTATATTGATACAAACATAAAAGGCACATCAAACATTTGTTTGGCAAGCCAAAAGAACCATGTGAAACGCATTATTCACACCTCTACCAGTGAGGTGTATGGTACAGCCAAATATGTTCCTATCAATGAAGAACACCCCCTGCAACCACAATCACCATACAGTGCCTCTAAAATTGGTGCAGATGCAATGGCCATGAGTTATTACAATGCATTCAACATACCATTGGTCATTGCACGCCCATTCAACACATATGGACCTCGTCAATCGGCAAGAGCCATTATACCAACCATCATTACTCAATTGGCTAATGGCAAAAAAGAGATTAAATTGGGTGATTTAACTCCTACAAGAGACTTGAATTTTGTGAAAGATACGTGCAAAGGTTTTATGGAACTTGGTAAAGCAGGAGAAAATGTGATTGGACAAGTTGTGAATATTGGGTCAAACTTTGAAGTTACCATGAAAGATGTATTTGATATCATCAACGAAATCATGGGTACAAAGGCTGAAGTAATTACAGACCAAGAAAGAATAAGGCCTGAAAAATCGGAAGTGTTCAGACTTTGGTGCGACAATAAAAAAATCAATAAACTTACCGGATTTTTACCTGATTACAATTTGAAAACCGGCTTGGAAGAAACTGTAACATGGTTTACCAATCCAACCAATCTTAGTAAATATAAATCGGATATATACAATGTCTAAAAGAGCAATTATTTTGGCGGGTGGCAAGGGTACTCGCCTTAAACCTTATACTATAGTTTTACCCAAACCGCTCGTTCCCATTGGGGAACTTCCCATTTTGGAAATTGTGCTTAGGCAGTTAAAGCAACAAGGTTTTACTCACATCACCATGGCGGTAAATCATATGGCTGAGTTAATCATGGCATTTTTTGGGGATGGATCTAAATGGGAAATCAAAATTGATTATTCTATGGAAGACAGGCCACTTAGTACCATGGGACCTCTGAAATTAATTGAAGATTTACCAGATAACTTTTTAGTCATGAATGGTGATATTTTAACTGATTTGAAATATGGTCAGTTCTTCGATCAACATGTACAGCATGACCATATTTTTACGATTTCGTCCTTTACAAGAAGGGATAAAAGTGAGTATGGAATATTGGAAACCAATGAACAGCATACATTGACAGCTTTCAAGGAGAAGCCCGAATCTACATTTGAAGTGAGTATGGGAATTTATGCATTGAACAAACGGGTATTGGATTTCATTCCTGATGATACCTTTTTTGGTTTCGATCATTTAATGTATGCCCTCATTGAAAACAATAAAAAAGTAGCGGTAAACAATCATGATGGGATTTGGTTAGATATTGGAAGACCTGTTGATTTTCAAAATGCCATTGATTTATTTGAAAAAGAAGGAGATAAATTTTTGTAGATGAAAATTTTAATCACTGGTTCGAGAGGTTTCATTGGTAAACATTTGGTTGCCTTTTTAGAAGAAAAAGATGTTGCAATAGAAATTATACATTGGGATAAAGCTGATGGAGACTTATCCCAATTGGAAACAGGAAAACAACTGTTGCAGTTTCAAGGAATTGATAAAATTATTCACCTGGCTTCAAATAATTTTGTACCTGAAAGTTGGGATAAAACAGCAGACTACGTTATAGGAAACTACACTTCGACATTTAATATACTAGAATACTGCAGGCATAATCAAGCTGAATTAATTTATCTCAGTTCATACATGTATGGAAATTCTGACTTCATTCCTATTGCTGAACATGCGCCATTGAAAGTCAATAACCCTTATGGTTTTTCAAAATTAGCAGGTGAACAATTGTGTCAATTTTATCATGAAACATTTCAAGTTCCGGTATTGGTATTAAGACCGTTTAATATTTTTGGAGTTGGACAGCGAGAAGATTTTTTAATTCCTTATTTGGCAGAACAAATTACCAATCCGACAAAAAATATAGTTGAAGTAAACGATGCCCATCCACGCAGAGATTATTTGTATGTGAACGATTTTTGTTCGCTGCTCTACAAGGCATTAATCAACCACAAGGGATATGATATATTTAATGTAGGATTTGGTCAATCTTATTCAGTGGCAGAAGTGATTGAAATGGTATCTAAAATTGCAGGTGAAACCAAAGAGATTCATGCTAAGCACATTGTGAGGACGAATGAAATCAATGATGTCGTAGCAGATATTACAAAAGCAAAAACCATTTTAGGTTGGAAACCAGAAACGAGTTTTGAAGAAGGACTTAGTCAGATAGTACATCATTATCAAAAACAATTTGGCAAAGCTTAAAATAATTTTTGTGATGCCAGAGCCGTCTAGTGTTGGTGGCATGAAAGCGATATCTAAAATGTATTATGATTTAGATATATTCAAACAATCAGATTACATCCATTTTGATTCTACATTTGCAGGCAAAAATAAATTTTCAAGACTCATTCAATCCATTTTACTCAGGTTTAGATTTATCCTTTTGCTACTAAAATCAAAACCTACTGGAGTTTTTATCTATAGCTCATCTTATTGGGGATTTTATGACAAAGCGTTTTATGCATTAATCAGCAGGTTATTCGGTATTAAGTCTGCATTGAATCTGGTAGGGGGCGAATTTTTCAAATTTTACCAAAGTCGTTTTTACCACAAATGGATGGTGAAGTTGTGTATGAAATTTCCCAACAAAATTGTTATTGGGAGTAGCAGTTGGTTAGATACATTTCATCAGGAATTTCCTACGGTGAAATGCGAGGTCATTCATAATCCAGTAGTTTGGAAAAATGGTTTTGATACACCCAAGTTGGGAGGCGAAAAGGTGAGATTTTTATTTTTTGGCAGGTTAGCTGTTGAAAAAGGAATTGAAGAAATCATTCAAGCATTAAATCAATTACAGGCCTTACCTGATTTGCATTTCCATTTTACCTTTGCTGGAAAAGGGCCATCTGGCAGTCATATCAAATCGGTTTTAGTTGACATGATTGCATCGGGAAAGGTTTCGGTATATGAAAATGTAAGTGATGAAGACAAAAATAAATTACTTCAAACATCACAAGTTTTTGTATTGCCATCGCATGCAGAGGTGTTGCCCATTTCTCTGCTTGAAGCTATGGGTTACCATATGCCAGCAATCATTACAAATGTGGGTGGGATGAAAGATGCGGTTGATGACAATGTAAGTGGATTTATTATTCAAGATTTAAGTAAAACAGTGAATGAATTGGTTCGCCACCTACTATATTTTATAGAAAATCCAATACAGATAGAAAAGATGGGTTTAACGGCTAATAAAAAAATTAAAGAACAATTCGAGTTTAACGTGATTTTTCAAAAGAAAATAAATTTATTCCAATAGATGGCAGGATTTTTACAGGATAAGATATACCCTAAATTACCGCTATTTATTCAAAATATTGCGATAAGTATTTATGGATATAAGTGGAACAAAAGAAGATTTGGGGGAGTATTTAAAACAGAACTTAAAAAATATTTAGCACGTGAATCATTTGATATTCATCAATGGCAAGACTTTCAAGAGAAAGAGCTGCGTAAAATTTTGAAACACGCATTTCAACAGGTTCCATATTATCAAAAATCTTTTACTGATGCAGGATTTCATTCCATAGATTTTGAAGAATTTGAGCTCAGTAATATCACTAAGATTCCATATCTAGAAAAAAATGATTTGCGAAAGCATGGAAAAGATATGCTATTAGCAAATATCAGAGAGAAAAACGGAGAGTTTTATGCAAGCAGTGGTAGTACTGGAACACCTACACAAATATTGTTTTCAAAGGCTATGCACCAAAGGTGGAGTGCGGCCTTTGAGGTTAGAATAAGGTATTGGGCAGGATTAAGCATTAAGAATGCAAGAGGTATGATTGGTGGTAGAAGAATTATACAAGATGGAAATGCTAAGGGCCCTTTTTATAGATATAATATGATAGAAAAACAAGTTTATTTTTCTGCTTATCATATAAACGCTGAGAATGCACAAGATTATTTAAATGGCATGATAAAACATGACGTTGATTATATGACTGGATATGCAATGAGTAATTTTATATTAGCTAGATTTATTAAAGAAAACGGCTTAAAAGCACCTCAATTAAAAGCCGTTATTACATCAAGTGAGAAGTTGACTCAGGAGATGAGAAATACTTTTAAAAATGTTTATGGCTGTAAAACTTTTGATAGTTATAGTGGATTAGAAGCTTGTGGACTTATTTCTGAATGTGAATTTGGAAAGTTGCATTTGAGTCCAGATGTTGGAATCATTGAATTAATGAAAGAAAATGGTGAGTATGCCCAACCAGGTGAAATTGGTGAAGCTATTTGCACTGGATTTTTAAATTACGATCAACCACTTATTCGCTATCGCATTGGTGATTTAATTAAACTTAGCCTAGACCAGCAATGTAAATGTGGTAGAAATATGCCTGTTATTGATGAAATTATGGGGAGGGTGGAAGATACTGTTATAGGAATAGACGGCAGGGAGATGGTTCGATTTCATGGCATATTTATTAATATGCCCAAGATTATAGAAGGGCAGATCATTCAACATACGTTAAATGAATTTGAAATTGTATTGGTTGCTACAGAAAAACTTGAACAAAAAGATAATGAAGAACTATTGAGACGAATGCAATCCCAACTAGGAGCAATCTCTTTGAAAATTTCTGAAACTAATCAAATACCTAGAAATCAAAATGGGAAATTTAAAGCAGTAATTTCCCACGTTAAAAGAAAGTAATGAAAATACTAACTATTATTGGAGCACGCCCACAATTTGTAAAAGCAGCTGTAGTTTCACGCGAACTAGCTAAAAGCAAAAATATTCAAGAAATTTTAGTTCATACGGGTCAACATTTTGACAAGAACATGAGTGACATATTCTTTGAAGAAATGGAAATTCCCACCCCCCATTATAATTTAAATATCAATGGTCTTTCACATGGTGCCATGACTGGTCAAATGCTGGAAGGAATTGAAAAGGTATGTATGACTGAGAAACCTGATTATGTTATGGTATACGGTGATACTAACTCCACGATTGCTGGAGCCTTGGCTGCAAAAAAAATGGGCATTGGCGTGATACATATTGAAGCAGGTCTTAGAAGCTTTAATATGAATATGCCTGAAGAAATTAATAGAATTTTGACAGACAGAATCAGTGATATTTTGTTTTGTCCCACAGATACTGCCATCGAGAACCTAAAGCATGATGGTATAATAGATGGGGCAATTCGCGTGATAAAAAATGGTGATGTAATGCAAGATGCCGCCCTTTACTACGCCCAAAAATCTTCTGAAAAATCAACCATTTTGAGTCAATTGAATGTAAAGTCCAACGAATTTGTATTAGCTACCATTCATAGGCAAGAAAATACAGATTCTTCAGAAAGGTTGCATGGTATAATTGAGGCACTTAATAAAATATCAAAAGAAATGTCTGTTGTGGTTCCCATGCATCCACGCACCAGAAAAATCATAGAACGCGACCAACTTTCTGTTTCGTTTACCATGATTGACCCTATTGGTTATTTTGATATGCTAGAATTGCTTAAGCACTGCAGATTAGTATTAACAGATAGCGGCGGTTTGCAAAAAGAAGCATACTTTTTTAATAAATATTGTGTTACTTTAAGGGACGAAACTGAATGGGTGGAATTGATTCAGAATGGTTTTAATCAATTGGCAGGTGCTGATATGCAATCAATTTTAAATGCATTCCAGCAATATGTTAGTAAACCTTTCAACAAACATATAGATTTATACGGAGGCGGAAAAGCTTCCGAAAATATTAGACTCACAATAGAGTCTTTAAGCAAATAATTGAATGTCTAAAAATATTTGGGTAATTAATCAATTTGCCGGAAACCCCGAATCAGGTTGGGGTGAAAGGCATTATTATTTTAGCAAAAACTGGATAGAGAAAGGCTATAGGGTAACTATTATATCTGGTTCTTACAATCATGTTTTTCACAAATTACCTCATGCTACGGCGCAGTTTAATTTTGATAATTATGAAGGAACACCATTTTGTTGGGTAAAAGTTCCACATTATAATCCGAAGTCAGTTACACGGTTTTGGAGTTTTCTAGTATTTGCTTTAAAGATTCTCTTTTTACCCTTAAAGAAGCTTGGGAAGCCAGATATCATTATAGTCTCCTCTATGCCTATTTTTCCGATATTGACTGGTTATTGGTTGAAAAAGTGGTATCGTTCCAAAGCATTATTGTTTGAAATTAGAGACATTTGGCCACTTACTATGGTGCTATTAGGGGATGTATCTCCAAAACATATTGCAGTTAGGTTTATTGGTTGGTTTGAAAAATTCGGTTACAGGAAAGCCGATAAAATTGTGTCATTATTACCAAACGCCGCTATTCATTTTGAAGAAATTGCAAAAGCTGGAAGTAAGTTTGAATATATTCCAAATGGTTTAGACGAAGCAGTGCTTTCACAGGAAAAATTACCTGAAGAAATTGAATCTAAAATTCCGAAAAATAAATTTATAATTGGTTATACTGGTACAATTGGATTAGCAAACGCATTAGAATACTTAATTGAAGCTGCTGGAATTCTTAAAACAGATAATAGATTTTATTTTGTAATTATTGGGGATGGCTATCTCAAAGAAGAATTGATGAAAAAATCGAAAGACTTTGGTAATATCTCATTTTTCTCTAAAATTAGAAAAAATCAAGTGTCATCTGCAATTGCCCATTTTGATGTTTGTTTTGTAGGTAGAAATGACACACCCTTGTTTAAGCATGGAGTTTCGGCTAATAAGTATTTTGATTATATGCTTGCAGGTAAACCCGTTTTAGATTCGAATAATTTTATAAAAGATCCCGTTGAATTATCTGGAGGTGGTTTAATTGTTGCGCCAGATTCTGCAGAAGCAATAGTAAGGGGAATCATTGAGCTAAATAATTTATCGGAACTGGAAAGGAAAATTATGGGGGAGAAAGGGCGAGATTATGTTAGAATTAATCATAATATTAAACATCTTTCCGATTTGTATATTAAGTTATTTAAGCAGTTTTAAATGAATATTGTTTTAACAGGCTCTTCAGGTTTTTTAGGAAGGATTGTGCATGAAAAACTCAAGGCAAAGCACAAGGTGTTAAGCCTTGGAAGAACTAACGAGTGTAGTATTCAAGTTAAGGATATTGCAAATATTTCAAATTTACCTGCTCCACTTGATGAAATAAACTCTGTTATACATATTGCTGGATTGGCCCATGTTAATCCTAAGGACGATGAATCTAAAATGGCATTTGATAAAGTAAATTTTGAAGGTACTAAAAGCTTGTGTTTTTGGATAGAAACTTGGACTCAAAAGCCAGATGCTTTTATCTTTATTAGTTCTGTCTCCGTATATGGTTTAGAAGTAGGTTCTGGAATAACTGAAAATGATGAATTACTAGGAAAATCCCCTTATGCATTAAGCAAAATAAAAGCAGAACAATTTTTATTGAAGTGGGGAGAAAAGTTAGGCATAAGAATTTTGATTTTAAGATTGCCATTGATAGTTGGAGCAAATCCTCCTGGGAATTTAGGTAAAATGATTAATGCAATTAGACGAGGAACTTATTTTTCCATTGGAGGTGGCAAGGCCAGAAAGAGTATGGTATTGGCAGAAGATGTAGCAAATTTATTGGCAACTTGTCCAAATATTTCGGGTGTATATAATTTAACAGACGGTTTTCACCCTTCGTTTGCAGAATTAGAATCAGTAATAGCAAAGCAATTAGGAAAGTCAAGTTCGCTTAATATTCCAATATTATTGGCTAGATTATTAGGAAAGGTTGGAGATATATTGCCCATTTTTCCAGTTAACACAAATATCATAAAAAAAATTACCCAAGATTTAACCTTCTTTGATTTAAAAGCCCGCCAAAATTTGAATTGGAATCCATCAAGTGTAATTGAAAATTGGAGGATTTGAAATACATTAAATAATGATTAGATTTTTTGATTTTATTTTTGCTAGTTTGGGGCTGATAGTTTTATTTCCAGTTTTATTGATTTTAATTGTTATTGGATATTTTGATACTGGTTCCCCTTTCTTTGTTCAGGAGCGGGTTGGAAAAAATAAAAAGCCATTTAAATTGGTGAAGTTTAGAAGTATGTATATCAATACAAAGTCGGTAGCTACGCATTTGGCTAGTTCAAGTTCTATAACGAACTTTGGTAAGTTCTTGCGTGGGTCTAAATTGGATGAATTGCCTCAGTTGTGGAACGTAATTACAGGCGATATGAGTTTGGTTGGTCCCCGTCCAAATTTATATAACCAGGAGGAGTTAATACTTGAAAGAGATAAACTAGGTGTTTATCAAATAAGACCAGGTATAACTGGATTGGCTCAAATTAATAATATTGACATGTCTACGCCAAAATTGTTGGCTAAAACAGATGCAGAAATGATTAAGGGTTTTAGTGTTTCAACTTATTTCACCTTTATTTTTTCAACAATAATGGGTAAAGGTTCAGGTGATAAAATTGTAAATTAGAAGTGTATTTTTAGATTTAGAATAAAATGATAAAATTTTCAATAATAGGTTTTGGGCATATTGGTAAAAGGCATGCAACTATTGCCAATGAGTATCCAAATTGTCAAGTTGTAGCAGTTGTAGATATTAATCATGCGGCGAAAGATCATGAACTGTTTCCAAAGGGAGCACAATATTTTCAGTCAATTGAAGAATTTTTAGAAGCTAAAATTAAATGTGATGTCGTAAACTTGGCAACGCCTAATGGATATCATTGTCCATATGCAATTAAATGTTTGGAGGCAGGCTACCATGTTGTCATTGAAAAGCCAATGGGTTTAACGAAAGCAGAATGTGAATCTGTAATTTTTAAATCATTACAGATGAGCAAGCAGGTTTTCGTTGTAAAACAAAACCGTTACAGTCCACCAAGCAAATGGATGAAAGAGGTAGTTGGTTCAGGCAAAATTGGAGAGGTGTTAACCGTGCAGGTGAATTGTTATTGGAATCGCGATAGTCGTTATTATAAAGCTGGTGGTTGGAAAGGTACATTGAAACTAGATGGCGGGACGCTCTTTACCCAGTTTTCGCACTTTATAGATATTATGTATTGGGTATTTGGGGATATTAAAAACATTAAAGCAACTTTTGCCGATTTTAACCATCAAGATACTACCGAATTTGAGGATGGTGGATTGGTTAATTTTGAATTTGTAAATGGTGGTTTGGGTTGTATAAATTTTAGCACTTCTGTTTGGGATACCAATATGGAAAGTAGTATAACGGTGATTGGTTCTAAGGGGAGTTTCAAAGTAGGTGGGCAGTACATGAATGAAGTGGAATATTGCCATATTGAAAACTATACGATGCCAGAGTTGCCACCAACTAATGCTCCTAATGATTATGGTCCGTTTAAGGGGAGTGCAGCAAACCACCATTATGTGATAGAAAATGTGGTAAATACCCTGGAAGGGAGAGATACCATTACGGCTAATGCCTTAGAAGGATTAAAAGTAGTGGATATCATAGAACGTATTTACGAAACACGCGATTTGAACAAGTTGAAAGGACAAACAAATGGCTAATTTTTTCGCACACGAAACCGCCATCATAGATGAAGGTTGCATCATTGGCGAGGGGGTTAAAATTTGGCATTTCTCACACATTATGCCTAATTGTATTATAGGTGATAAATGTAATATAGGCCAAAATGTGGTGATATCGCCTGAGGTTGTTTTGGGGAAGAATGTTAAGATTCAAAATAATGTGAGTATCTACACTGGCGTTGTTTGTGAGGATGATGTTTTTCTTGGACCAAGCATGGTTTTTACCAATGTAATTAACCCCAGGAGTGCCGTTAACCGAAAAAATGAATATGCTAAAACCATAGTAAAAAAAGGAGCCAGCATTGGCGCCAATGCTACCATTGTATGCGGACATGATATTGGTGCATTTGCCTTTATTGGCGCTGGGGCGGTTGTTACTAAAAATGTTCCAGATCATGCATTACTGGTTGGAAATCCAGCCAAACAAATGGGGTGGGTAAGTGAGTATGGACATCGACTAAATTTCAATGATGAGGGCATTGCAATATGTCCGGAATCTAATCAAGAGTATCAAATTAAAAATGAAAGGGTAGAAAGAATAAAATGAGCATGAAAATACAAATGGTTGACTTAAAAAGTCAATACAACCATATCAAAAATGAGGTAAATGAAGCAATTCTAAATGTTATTGAGCATGGCCAATTTATTAAAGGTCCAGATGTTAAGATCTTTGAAGAAAAACTTAAATCATACCTCAACGTGAAACATGTAATCGCCTGTGCCAACGGAACAGATGCTTTACAAATTGCTATGATGGCATTGAATTTAAAGCCGGGTGATGAGATAATAGTGCCTGTATTTACGTATATCGCTACGGCAGAAGTTATAGGATTGTTGGGCTTAAAACCCATATTGGTGGATGTTGAACCTGACACCTTTTGCATAGATGTAGCAAAAATTGAAGATGTTATAAGTCCAAACACGAAGGCAATCGTTCCTGTTCATTTGTTTGGTCAATGTGCCAATATGGATGATATAATGGATCTAGCAAAAAAGCATCGTTTATTTGTAATTGAAGATACTGCCCAAGCCATTGGTTCAAAATATACATTTCAGAATGGAACTGTAGTGAGTTCCGGATGTATTGGTGATATTGGCACTACCAGTTTCTTTCCAAGTAAAAACTTGGGTTGTTACGGTGATGGTGGTGCTTTGTTTACCAATGATGATGCCTTGGCGGAAAAGTTACGAATGATCTGCAACCATGGTCAGAAAGTGCAATATGTGCATGATATTATTGGTGTAAATAGCAGGTTAGACACAATGCAGGCCGCCATATTGAATGTCAAGCTTGGTCAACTTCGGAACTATGAAAATTCGAGAAATCAAGCAGCAAAATGGTACGATGAATTGCTTTGTGGTTTGGATTGGTTAGAAATTCCAAAACGCAGGGCCAATTCCACACACGTTTTTCATCAATACACGGTTAAAATAAAAACAGGTAAACTCAAAAGAGATGCCATTAGAGTTGAAATGGGCAAATTGGGTATTCCTACAATGATTTATTATCCGATTCCATTGCACCAACAAAAGGCGTTTGATACCGAAAATTATCCATTGGGCTCTTTTCCGGTAAGTGAAGCGCTTTGTGATGTTGTATTATCGCTGCCCATTCATACGGAAATGAATTATGAAATGGTACAAGAAATTGTGCGGAATTTAATTCAAGTCCATCAAGAGTTGAAATAATGGATCAATTCACAAAGAAAATTTCTCAAAGTAGTTTTTTAATCACTGGCGGAGCCGGGTTTATTGGTTCTAATCTGGTTGAATTGTTATTGGATTTGGGCGCTAAACACGTTCGTGTATTGGATAATCTTTCCAATGGGTATTATACCAATATTGAGGGGTTTGCTGGTCTTCGAAATTTTGAGTTTATCGAAGGAGATATCCGGGATATAGAGATTTGTAGGAAGGCGGTTGTGGGTATAGATTATATCAGCCATCAGGCCGCTTTAGGTTCTGTTCCAAGATCTGTTGAAGATCCGTTAACCTCGAATGATGTAAATATTGGTGGTCATTTGAATATGTTGGTTGCAGCGAAAGAATCGCCTACTTTAAAGCGCATGGTGTATGCGGCGAGCTCTTCTAGTTTTGGCGATAGCGAAGCGCTTCCCAAGGTAGAAGGAAACGAGGGCAAGCCTTTATCGCCTTATGCGGTTACGAAATGGGTGAACGAGTTGTACGGCGATGTATTTAGTCGGGTATATGGTTTGCATACGATCGGATTGCGGTATTTTAATATTTTTGGCCCCAAGCAAAATCCGAACAATCCCTATGCGGCCGTGATACCCTTATTCATGAAAGCTGCGATGAAAGGAACTTCCCCCATCATCAATGGAGATGGTACAAACTCACGCGATTTTACTTTTGTGCAAAATGCCTTGCAGGCGAATATTAGGGCGATGTTAAATACAGAGGATTTGTCCAAGCACGAGGTGGTGAATATTGCGGTGGGCGAACGGACGAATTTGGTGGAGTTGTGGGAGGCGATTGCGGTAGCTGCGGGTACTGTTGTACAACCGGTATTCGGGCCGCCGAGAGCCGGAGATATTCCACACAGTTTGGCATCCATTGAAAAGGCAAAGCGGTTGTTTGGTTATGACCCAAAGATCAGATTGAAAGAGGGTATCCGTATCACCTATGATTGGTTCACTAAAGAATATGTTCAGTAATTGATATCATCAAAATTGAAGTTTAATTAGAGCCCCGCCATCCAGTGGGGTTCTGTCGTTTAGAAGGCTACGAGATCATTGGTAAAAATACCTTAGTAAAAATCTCGTAATTTTACAAATCATTGAATCTCACGCAAGAATCTGTTCGCTTGCCAATTAGTTCATTTGTTTGGGCTGAAAGTGTTAATTTACCACTTTGTTGTGGTAAATTCGCACAATTGTTTTCCCATGTCAAATTCATTGTTCAAAATCCCGCTTAAACCCAGCTTTGGTTGGTCAATCCTTTTGGCCATTGCAACTATTTTTATTACCGGTTGCTATAGTTACAAAGACCAGATTTTGTTTCAAGGTTTGAAAGATACAACCTGTCCTAACCCAAATTTCCAAGAAAAAACCCTAATTCAAGCGGGAGATCAGTTATCAATTATTGTCAATGGTTTAGACGTGAACAGCACAAGTTATTTTAATATGCCAATGGGCATGGGTGCAGGCGGGAATATGCAAATGCTAAACCAAACCGGTAATCAAGGAGGCGGTTTGATGGGTTATGTTGTGAGTGAGTCAGGAGTTATAGAATTCCCCAAATTGGGTGAACTACATGTTGCAGGCTATCACCCAGAACAGTTGCGGGATAGTTTGCAATGTTGGCTTTCTCCTTGGGTGAAAGATCCATCGGTAATGGTCCGATTGATGAATTTTCGTGTTACGTTTATCACAACGGACCATGCTCAAACCATCAACTTAATGAATACCCAAACCAATTTGTTACAGTTTTTGGGCATGGTTAATGGGATTACATGGACAGACCGCAAAGACAACGTACTGGTCATTCGTCAAGTGAATGGCTTACGAGAGGTCCATCATGTGGATCTCACATCCCAAGCGGTTTTTTCAAGTCCGGTTTACTTTCTTAAACCCAATGATATCATTTACGTGGAGCCCAATAAACGAAAATTCATCGATACCAATGCCCAATTGATTTCCTTGGTTACCACGATTACCAGCACCTTGAGTATCCTCGTTTTATTTGTTAATAGTCTGAGATAATTATGCAAAACAATCAATCAGAATTTGATGATTCAACCTCGGGTGGCCCGAGTCCACTCACCGTTATATTGCGAGATTATCTGCCTTATTGGCCGGTTATTGCCGCCGCTGTTTTGTTGGGTTACTTCGCGGGTAACGTGTACTTAAGATATACAAGACCCACGTTTGCCATCGCTTCTACCGTCATGATTAAAAATGATGACCGGAGTTCTGACAACCTAATCAAACAAGCCATGGGAGAAGGCAAAAGTTCAACCGATGAAGAAGTTGAAATTATCAAAGGCCGCAGGGTCATTGCAAAGGCAGTTGAGTTGGCCAATTATTTTTATGAATTTAGGGTTTATGGAAAAGTAAATTATGGTATACTATCCTTTGATCAAAATCCTGTAAGTCTGACTTTTTTAAAACCAGACTCTATAAAACCCTTCGATGTAAAATTTGAGGTGGATCTGGCCAGCAAAACTGTAATTGTGAACGGCAAACAGCGTTTTCCAATGGGTATGCTTGTCAACCTTTTGGGCAATCCTGTGGTAATAAAAAGGACCGGATTAAACGCGCAGTCAACCTCTCTTGGCAAGGAAAAATCGGAACTTCGTTTGGTGGTTTTTTCCAAAGCGCAGCGAATAGAGTCAGTGAGAAAGAATTTTTCAGCAACCACCAACAAGAAAAATTCTTTGATTGTGATGGATTTGAAATCGGATTGGGAAGAAGGGGGCGTTCGGATTCTCGAAGCATTGATAGATGCTTATACGTTGGAATCTCAGGAAGAAAAGCGGAGAATGTCTGAATTTACCATGGATTTTATCGACTCTCGTTTGGCGTATTTGGGACAAGATTTGGATAGTATTGAAAAGGAATTGGAGGTGTTCAAATCAAAAAATAGTTTGCAGGTTCTAAGTAGTGAAACACAGCGAATTCTGAATAAAGTGCAATTGGGCGACCAAAAATCTGTGGAATTGGATTTGCAATTGATGGTCTTAGAAGACTTAGAAAAGTATGTCTTGGGTAAAATCAAGAATCCAACCATGGCGCCTTATTCTGCGGGATTAACCCAGGTGGATCTGAATGATTATTTTTCAGATTTGATGAAGTTAGAACAAGAATTTCAAGTATTGAAAGAGACGAATGGTCCAAAAAGTGATGCCGTGTTGATTGCCAAAAAGCAAATCGAGACCACCAAAACGTTGTTATTGGAAACAATCAGAAATACTTACGCCAGTGTCAAATTCCTGAAACAAAAAGCGGATAAAGATTTTAATAATTCATCTTCTGCATATGGCAATTTAATTCGGGTAATTCCAAGCAAGGAAAGGCAATTGGTGAATATAACCCGCCAACAAGAGATCAAAAGTGCTTTGTTTACCTACTTGTTGGAACGCCGCGAAGAGGCGGCAATATCAGCGGCAGGCAAATTGAGTGATCTACGGATTATTGAGAGTCCCCGCTCCAACGGGGTGGTAAGTCCAAAGGCAAGCAATGTATACGGAATTTCAATTTTGGGACTGGTATCATTGGTGATGGGTGTGCTTTTTATCAAATCGGCCTTAAACAACAAGGTTTCTGTGAAGGCTGACATTGAAAATAGAACAAGGGTACCGGTTCTCGGAGAAATCATGCAAGCGGATACGGATAGTCCATTGGTGATGAAGGAAGGAAACCGCAGTTTGATTGCTGAACAATTCCGCGGATTGCGCACAAGTTTGGGATACCTGGGTGATGGCAGTGGTAAAAATAAGATTTTGGTGAGTTCCTCCATTCCTGGAGAGGGCAAGAGTTTTGTGTCTACCAACATCGCCATTAGTTATGCGCTCACGGGTCAGAAATCGGTGTTGATTGAAAGTGATTTGCGCAAACCCAACATTGCCAAACACTTCGAGATTTCCAAACGGATTGGTCTGAGTTCCTATTTAAGTGGTCATTCAACGCTTGAAGATATTGTGATTGCTACGCACATAGATCATTTGTTCGTAATTCCAGCAGGTCCAATTCCACCAAACCCGGTAGAATTGATGATGAATGGAAAATACCAGCGCTTAATTGAACAGTTGGGTGAATTGTATGATCACGTCGTGATTGACTGTCCACCCATAGGTTTGGTAACAGATGCCGAGATCTTGGGCAAATGGGTGGATGCTTCCATATTTATTGTTAGGCATCAATATACCCCTAAGCAGGCCATAAGTAATTTATTGGATCGTCTATATACGGGTGATAAGTTTAACCGAATGGCGATTGTGATGAATGGTTTGAAGGGCGGCATCAGTGGATATGGCTACGGATATGGCTACGGATATGGCTACGGATATGGCTACGGATATGGCTACGGATATGGCTACGGATATGGTTATGGCAACTATGGCGGATACGGTTATGGTTACTATGGCAATGAGAAAAAAACCAAGCGTGTATGGTGGAAAGAGGCCTACAAAATAGTTATTGTGCCTTTCTTGGCCTTCTTAGGAATCAAATCCAAAGTCCGTTGATATCTCCATTGCAATTGTTGAGTTATCACATCGCGGTCTTGCGTGGCTGCAATGTAGATCAGCCAAGAAATTTGGCGAAGAGCGTAACGGTGGAGTAATTACCACTTGTTGCTCAAGCGGTCGTAGTATTCGAAGTTGATTTTGAAGCCGTAACGGGGTTTCTCGTAGATGTTGGCATAGCCCGCTGTGTAATAGATACCAATTTTAAATCGGTCACGCCAGATCCGAACAAGTTTATCAACCCCCACATAGCCCTCGTAGAAGAACAGGTTCCGTCTCTCCGGCGCATACAGCAAGTTCACACCCGCGCGCTCATACAAACTCAGCTTTTTCAAGAAGGGCACCTTGTTCACCAAACTGCCGTTGAAACTGTGCTGGTAATGCACTTCATAAAATCGCTTATAGGTTTCAAAGGTGGAATCTAACTGCTGGAAAGCATATAAGGGGGGCGTAAATACCCCAATATCAGACCTGCGTTGGTAGCGATAATCCACGGGATTTACATTGTTCCGGCCAAGGAAAGCACCGCTCACAGCCCTTATTTCACTGGTTCCCATCAATCCCCAAGGAAAACTGTGGTTGATGTTATATTCCAAATATTGGAAGTCGCTATTGCTCTTGAAAACGCCTGGTACCGCTTGCTTATAGTTGATGGAAAAGGTTGGCCAATTTGAGCCCAAAATCACCTTTTGTTTGGGTTCCGACATATATCGTTGGAAAGGGGTGTATGAAAGATTAAACGAAGCAAAGAATGCCCTGTGGTCAGCAAATTGAATGGGTTGGTTGTTTTCAAATAAACGATTGCCGAATGCGTCGAATTGATAGTTCGACATATCCTTTCGATCACTCAATTCTCCTTGAACTTGCAGAAAGAGGCCATTGATTAATTCCTGGCGATGGTATACGTTCATGTGCTTGTTCAAGTAAAAATTGCTCCGGCGTACAAGATCTAAATAGGC
>CANETM010000002.1 GCA_947441205.1 Bacteroidota bacterium
ATATCGTATTTACCAAGTGCTTCCGCTAATTTCAAAGGAGCTTCTACTTGATTTTGTAAATACACTAAAGGAAAATAGTGTTTGTAATCTTTGTCGTTCACGGTAATTTTTCCACTACCCTTACTAACAAAGACGCGTGTTACTGCTTCCTTACGACGACCAACTGCATTTGTTTGCTTTTCCATTTATTTATATTTGGAATTAATTAAAATTTAAATTCTTTAGGTTGTTGTGCAGTATGTGGGTGTTTGTCACCAGCATACACAAACAATTTCTTAACCATCTTACGTCCTAAACGATTTTTAGGTAACATACCTTTAACCGCTCTTTCCATAATTACTTCTGGACGACGCTTGATTAAATCTTCAGCAGCTTCTTCTTTTTTACCACCTGGGTAACCAGAATAGTTTAAGTATTGCTTATCGTGGAATTTGTTTCCAGTCAATTGTACTTTTTCTGCGTTAATGATGATTACATAATCTCCACAATCAACGTGAGGAGTGTAATAAGCTTTGTTCTTACCACGTAGAACAGCTGCAATTTTTGAAGCAATACGTCCTACGGTTTGATTAGTACCATCAACAATGTACCAGCCATGTTTAACGGTAGCCGCGTTGGCGTGCTTCGTGGTGAAATGTAGTTTACTCATAATTCTTTGTTTAAATGAGGCCGCGCTATCCCGCTAGCCATAAATAATTCCCTTTTTTGGAGGGAGGGCAAAGGTACGGCGAGATTTTAGGTTTTTAGTGCTTTTGGAGGTCTAATTTTTACCGTGTCTTTGTAAAGCATTGATTATCAATAATATTTTTGTATTGTAATAATAATCATACTAAATAACTATTGATTATCAATTAGTTAGATAAGTCATATTTTTAGCAATTTAAAGGATTTTGAGTCATTTTGCCCTTTAAGACCTATTTAATCTTAAATTTAGTGTCAGTTACCCTTACTTATATATATGTATCAAAAATTTCAGGCTACCCAGCTTTTTACAGGCAATGAATTATTACAGGATCAATTGGTTTTAATTACCACAAAGGACGGAACCGTTGAGGGTATCGTAGGCATTGAAGATGCGGGAGATAATATTCAAAATTTTGAAGGGATACTATCCCCTGGATTTATAAACGCCCATTGTCATTTGGAACTGTCTCATATGAAGGACATGATTCCAGCACACACAGGTTTGCAAGAATTCGTAAAGCAAATTGTGTCCTTAAGAAAAGTGGAGGAATATGTTATTGAAGAAGCTATTGAAAAAGCTGAATCCGAAATGTATGCAAACGGTATTGTAGCCGTTGGTGATATTAGCAACACCTTAGATACACTCGCACAAAAAGCAAAACACAATCTCGCATATTATACATTTGTTGAATTGTATGATTTAGATCCAACACGTGCACAGGACAAACTAAACGCTGGAATTGAAATACAAAAAACCTTTGAGCAAAATTGTATACGAGCATCACTTGTTCCGCATGCACCTTATTCGGTTACCAATAATTTATGGAAATTATTAAGTGAACATTTTGGATCGCATACCATTAGCATGCACAATCAAGAAACGCCTGATGAAAATGATTTCTTTAAAACAAAGACCGGTTCGTTTTTAGGAATGTATGAAAGAACAAAAGTGTCACTTGATTTTTTTGAACCCACAGGACTAAGTTCGCTTCAATCAGTATTACCTATTTTTAAAAATGCTAATACTAGTATTTTGGTACATAATAGTTTTACGAGTGCAAATGATATTGCAGCTGTGCAAAAACAAATGCCTAATACCTTTTGGTGCTTATGTCCTAACGCCAATCAATACATTGAACAAACCATTCCTCCAATCGAATTGCTAAGAGCAGGTGGTGCTAACATTATTATAGGTACGGATAGTTATGCAAGTAACTGGAGTTTAAATATATTAGATGAATTAAAAACCATTCAAAAACACAACGCGCAAATTCCTTTGGATGAAATGTTAAGTTGGGCAACCATTAATGGGGCGCGCGCTTTACAAATGGATAAACACTTAGGTAGTTTTAAAATAGGGAAAAAACCAGGTGTAGTGATTATTGAAAATGTGGTGGGAGAAAATAATTTGACGAATGCCATTTCAAAAAGACTTATTTAATGCGCATCATCATTTAAAATAATAAATCTATTTTATCATGAATCATTCAATCACCCGATCCGATTTTTTACAAAAAACTGCTTTAGCGAGTGCTGCAATATTATTAAGTTCTATCGAAGGTTTTTCAAGAGAAGAACAAAAAGTAATTCGCGTGGCTATTATTGGATGCGGTAGTGTAAGCAATAGATATATTGTTCATTTGCAAAGCTCCAGTCTTGTAAAAATTGTAAGTCTATGTGATATTAAAATAGAAAGAGCAAACGCTCAAAATGAAAAATATAAAATTGGCGCCAATACCTATAACCATATTGATACATTATTAAAAGGGGTTCCATTTGATTTAATGATAACCTTAACCGATATGCAAATGCATGGTACATTAAATAAAATTGCATTAGTAGCCGGAAAAAATGTTTGGAGCGAAAAACCTTTAGCAAATACTTATGCCGAGGGGAAAGCATTAGTGGAATATGCAAAAACAAAAGGCGTTCGTATTTGGGGGGCGCCTGCTGTTGTAACCAGTCCTCAATTTGAATTTATGAGCAAAGCCATTCAAGAGGGTAAGTTAGGTAAAATTGCAAGTGCTCATGGTCAGTATGGTCACACGGGTCCAACATGGTCCTCCTTTTTTTATGAACCACTTGGCGGGAGTATGCCCGATTTAGGTGTTTACAATATGGCGACATTAACTGGTTTATTGGGACCTGCAAAATCAGTAATGGCCATGACAAGTATTGTGAATCCAAAAAGAGAAATTGATGAGAAAGGAATGGTAGATGTTAAGGAAGAAGACAATGCTCATATTTTATTAGAACATGATAATGGAATGATAAGTCATATCATGTGTGGCTTTAATTATTTTGATCCCTTTGGACATGAAGCAAAAAATCAAACATTACACAGCATACAAATATTTGGAGACAAAGGAAATATGCGATTGATAGGATATGATTGGGAACCCAAAAGTGTAATATTAGATACTTCTTGGACCGAGCCACCTCAAACACATCAAACCGATGATAAAGGTTATCAATGGCAGGAAGGTGCAACACGTATAGCAGATGCCTTGTCCAATAATATCGAACCAAGAATTAATGTGCTACACTCTTTGCACGTACTTGAAATTATTGAAGCTGCAAGAAAATCTTCAAAACAAGGTATTAAAGTAAAACTACAAAGCAGGTTTCCTTGGCCAATGGTTTAAAAATAGAAATTAAAATAAATTCGGATAATCAGTAATTAGCCCATCAACACCTAAGGCGATTAAAGCGTCCATCTCAGTTTTTGTATTCACCGTCCACGGAATAATTTTCATATTATTTGCATGGCAATAATCAACTGTCTCCTTGGTTACGTATTTATATTCTGGACTATATATAAGAGGTGTAAATCCTAAAAGCAGAATTTGTTTTTGTGCATCACCACAATCTTTTCCAAAAACCAAATAGGCAGTTTGAATACTAGGATACTTTTTGTGCAATACCTGTAAGGGTCTGATATCAAAGCTTTGTATCGTCGTTCGAGTTAATATATTTTTTTGCTTAATGATATTCACTACTAAATCAACAAATTCATCAGGAGCTGGATGCTCAATGATATCTTTTCCTTCCACCGATTTAATTTCAATATTATACATCATCTTACGACCAATCATTGAACTTTTCGATTCTACACTATCTACTAAATCATTTAACGTAGGAATATTAACTGCTAATTTTTTTTGTTGCGTAAAGCCAGGATGCAATTTTAAACCCACATCAAACTTTTGAAGCTGATCATAATCCATTTGATAAATAGTAAATTCATTCGCCTTTATATAAGTGCCATCAGCTTTAGTAGTGATAATTGGATTTAAGGTTGGATCATGTGAAACCACCACTTGCTTATCCTTTGTGATAGCTAAATCCATTTCAAGCGTTATCACTTTCTCGTTGTCCATTGCTGCTAACATTGCAGGAATAGTATTTTCGGGCATCAAACCACGACCACCTCGGTGTGCCTGAAAATCAAAATTATTAGTTGAAACTATCATATGAGATGAGGCGATGCAGCCTGTAAGTATACAAATAACACTTATTAAGGATACGTATGTATTTTTAAAATTCATTTACATTAATTAATATAAAGCTATGTATTTATTGTAAATTCAATTATTAAATAATCATTATGACCTTTCCGATTCTATTTGGCCTTTTTGCAATTATTATAATAATGTTGCGCAGGCATTATAAAAATAAAAACAACGATTAATCAAAATCTTCACCATATTCCTTTAGAATAGCACTATCTAGTTTTAATCCGTTTGCTTTTTCTTTTGCTAAATTATTATTTAGATAACGATTACTGTTGAGTCCAAAAGTGACAAGATTTAATAATTCTTTTACTGCTGGCTTATTTTTTTCTAAAATGGCATCTGCTTTTTGAGGTCTGTTAAAACGCATAGTACCCTGTCCTTGATTTACTAGCATTTCATAGGATATAGTAGGTTCAAAAACGGCCGCCATTTTAAAGCGCGCTTGTTCTAAAGTACGTTCACGAACATTTTCTAATTTCTCGAGTGCATCTAATGCGCGTTCATATTCTTGAATACCAGATATGATTTCTGGATTTTTAATCATACGCAAACCACCTGCCGATTTAATTTGGTCTAATCCTACATGTGAACTTTCAAATGTAGCGCGCAATGCTAAATTGCGAATATAATAGTAAACATCTTCGTTGGTAATGGTATTATTGTTGATGGCTTGGAATAAGGTGTCCATGGCTTGTAACCTTACCGTATTTTGACTTATTACATTTTCAATATTTTTAATATCCAATTGTAAATCCTCATGTACATTTTTTAGATAAGAAATTTCACGATGCTTTTCAATTTGATGTTCTCTTACATTTTCAGCAAAAAAGCCCAATGTTACAGCCAAGAACAACATTAAAAATTCAGTGATATACTCTTTCCATTTTTTAGGATGATGTGAGTGATGATGTACTTCCATAAATAAATTAGTTCCTTAAATATAATGGAATTATAGACTACATATATAAAAATGTATATTAATTTATCAAGATATTAATGTAGTACTTCCTGTAAAATAGCCAATGACTTAATTTCTTTAAAACCTTTATAGTGCCAGCTTAAAGAGAGCTGAAATAACTCTAGTATTTTTTTTCGTTGTGACCCATTCAATGAAATGTTTTCCAAATCATTATAAAATTGAACTTGCAAAAAGGTACTTGCCGTTTGCGCTTCTTGTCCTTCTAAAAAATAAGGATGCAATGGTTTTTCTTTAATGAACTGTCCTTCTTTCACATCTAAAAAAGGGGTAGCATCTGAATAATTTCCTTGTAATCCAAATCCTAATGTTTCACTTAAATGAATCAAAAAATAAATCGGCAAATTACTTGCAAGCGCGGCAACTCCTTTGTCTAATTGTTTGAAGGTGTCTTCAATTAAATAAAACAATTCAGGATGTGGTTCGGGCTGCAAGGTTTGTTGCAAAACCTCTACAATATAAGTGGACACAGCGTTTCGTACTACATCGGAATATATGTTTTGATAAATCGTATCCCAATTAACTTCTTTTACCATTTGCAATGCTTTCATTGGACTATGGTAAACTTCCATTTGTAAAATAGCAGCAGGTTGATAATAAACCGCTTTGTTAGCACCCTTTTTACTTGTGGTTCTGACGCCTTTAATAATGTATTGTTGCAAACCAAATATCTCGGTGTACGCCGTCATAATTAAACTCGTATCTCCATACTTAGTTACGCGAAGAACAATTCCTTTTGTGTTGTGTAGCATCCAGCATAAAAATAAACCTTGTTTTTTAGAAAATCTTCAAATCGTTTTATTTTATTTATCTACTACTAAAGAATACATTTACTTATGATCGAAACTTTCAAACATAAAGGTCTAAAATTGTTTTGGGAGAGGGGTAATACAAAACTGCTACCTCAAGATCAAATTGATAAAATAAGGCGCATTTTAGATACAATTCATGTGGTAAATCAAGTACCTCAAGACTTAATGCCATTTATAAATTGGGGGATTCATAAGTTAAAGGGAAATTATATTGACTATTGGAGTATAATAGTCAAAGAAAATTGGAGAATTATTTTTAGATTTGAGGAAGGTAAGGTTTACGATATCAACCTAGTTGACTATCATTAATATTTGTAATGAACAGAAAAATTAAACATAATACACATCCGGGGGAAATTTTAAAAGAGGAGGTAATTCTTGCAAATGCCCTTACAATAACTGATACTGCTAGTTTATTGGGTATCTCGCGCGCAGTACTATCAACTGTATTAAATAGAAAGTCTCCAATTACACCAGAACTTGCTACAAGAATTGCAAAAGTTTTTGGTGGCTCAGCTGACATATGGTTAAGACTTCAACTTTCATTTGATATGATCGAAGCTGAACAATTAAATAAAAGTTTGAAACTAAAACCATTCAAATCTAAAAAGCAACAAATCGCTTAACTAAACAGACTTAAACTGTTCTAAAAAGCGTAGGTCATTTTGAGAGTATAAACGCAAGTCGTTTACTTGGTATTTTAATTGGGCAATTCTTTCAACGCCCATTCCAAATGCAAAGCCAGTATACTTCTCAGGGTCAATGCCAAAATTTTCTAACACTTTTGGATGCACCATTCCTGAACCTAATATTTCAACCCATCCGGTGTGTTTACAAATATTACAACCTTTGCCTGCACAAATTTGACAACTAATATCCATCTCGGCACTTGGTTCCGTAAAAGGAAAATAACTTGGACGGAATCTTACTTTCACATCTTTGCCAAACATTTCTTGAACAAAGAAGTATAGCGTTTGTTTTAAATCGGCAAAGCTTACGTTTTCATCAATATACAAACCTTCCACTTGATGGAAAAAGCAATGAGCTCTTGCTGAAATAGTTTCGTTACGATACACGCGACCTGGACATATTACACGAATAGGTGGCTTTTGCGTTTCCATCACACGTGCTTGCACACTTGATGTATGTGTTCTTAATAACCAAGCAGCATTATTCTCACTTGCTTCTTTTACATAAAAAGTATCCTGCATATCACGCGCTGGGTGATCGGCTGGTAAATTCATGGCACCAAAATTATGCCAGTCATCTTCTACCTCTGGTCCTTCTGCTACAGCAAAACCTAAACGCTTAAATATAGAAACCATTTGATTGCGCACTAAATTCAGAGGATGTCTTGTTCCAACAGCAACCGGATCACCAGGAAGGGTAAAATCAAAATTGGCACTACCTTGCTCACCATTATCACCTAAAGCTTCCTGCATTTGAGCCATTTTTTCTTCGGCTACTATTTTAAAAGCATTCAATATTTGACCAAATTCTTTCTTTTGCTCATTAGGCACATTTTTCATCTCCCCCATGATTTGTTTTACCAAACCCTTGGTTCCTAAGTATTTGATACGGTATTGTTCTACCGCATCAGGGGTAGTTGCCTCGGTGGCAGCGATTTCAGCTTTAATAGCTTCTATTTGTTGTAACAATTGCTCCATAGCACGAATATACGCAAAAGTGGTTTTTCATCTGACGAAAATTACCCATAAAAACCCTACATTTGTTATTCGGAAGATTTAATACATGGAGTACAATACAGCAAGAAGCATAATGGGGATGAGAGAGTATGGCCGTCACGTTCAAAGGATGGTGGACCATCTTATGACCATTGAAGACAAATCCAAGCGTCAAGAACAAGCACAAGTAGTGATTGAATTGATGGGATTTTTAAACCCATCCCTAAAGAATATAGAGGACTACAAGCATAAATTATGGGATCACCTGTTTTTTATGAGCAACTTTAAATTGGATGTCGATAGTCCATATCCAGTTCCTACTAAAGAAACTTACAAGCAAAAACCAGATCCTTTGCCTTACCCTAAACGCAAAATTAAATATGCGCACTTGGGTAAAAACTTGGAATTGGTGATCGATAAAGCGATGGCAGAAACTGACGAAGAAAAGAAAGCAGGTTTTGCAAATAGTATCGCTCACTACATGAAATTAGCCTATAGCAACTGGCATAAAGAATTAGTACAAGATGATGCTATTAGAAATGAGCTAAACGCAATCACCGGTGGTGGTCTTGAATTTAGCAACACACCATATATTAAACATCGCAATCAGAATTTTGGTGATGATTATCGTCCTGCTGGTGGAAGATGGCAAAACAACAATCGCAACAATCGCGGTGGCGGTGGTGCAGGTGGACGTAACAATAATAACCGCAATTTCAAAAAGCGTTACTAGATCCCAATTTTATGAGTTCATTCGAAGTCAGAGGTGGTAAAGCATTAAAAGGAACAATTATTCCTCAGGGTGCAAAAAATGAAGCCTTACAAATTTTATCAGCAGTTGTTTTAAGTAATGATCCCATTACAATTTCAAATATTCCCAATATTGTTGATGTAAATTTATTAATTGAGTTACTACATGAAATGGGGGTGACGGTTGAAAAATTAAATGACGGTGTTTACCGTTTTCAAGCGAATAAAATTGATCCACAATATTTAGCTTCCGAAGAATTTAGAAAAAAGAGTGGCCGATTAAGAGGCTCTGTAATGTTGGCTGGTCCTATATTAGCGCGTTTTAATATTGCATATTTACCTAAACCTGGTGGTGATAAAATTGGTCGCCGTCGTTTAGATACACATATTATTGGTTTCGAAAAATTAGGTGCTAAATATTCATACGATCAGGATTTAGCTTGCTTCACCATTAAAACAAATGGGCTAAAAGGCTGCTACATGTTATTAGACGAACCATCAGTAACAGGTACAGCAAATATTGTAATGGCTGCAGTTTTAGCAGAAGGCATCACCACTATTTACAACGCAGCTTGTGAACCTTATTTGCAACAACTATGTAGCATGTTAAATAGCATGGGTGCAAAAATTACAGGAGTAGGAAGTAATTTATTAACCATTGAAGGTGTAAAAAAATTAGGTGGAACAGAACATCGCATTTTACCAGACATGATTGAGATTGGTTCGTTTATTGGACTAGCTGCGATGACAAAAAGTGAAATAAGAATTAAAGATGCAGGCGTAAAACACTTAGGAATTATTCCAGAGAAATTTAGATTACTCGGCATTGATTTTGATATACAAGGTGATGATATTTTTATTCCTGCGCAAGAGGATTATGAGATACAAACATATATGGATGGTGGTATCCTTACGATATATGATAACCCTTGGCCAGGATTCACACCCGACTTATTAAGTATTGTTTTAGTTACTGCAACACAAGCAAGAGGTAGCGTTTTGATACATCAGAAAATGTTTGAGAGCCGTTTATTTTTTACAGATAAATTAATTGAAATGGGCGCACAAATTATTTTGTGTGATCCACACCGCGCTACTGTTATTGGACTTGGACGTAAGCATCCTTTACGTGGTATTACCATGAGTAGCCCTGATATTCGAGCTGGACAAGCTTTACTTATTGCAGCATTAAGTGCAGAAGGAAAAAGTACGATTCAAAATATTGAACAAATTGATCGAGGCTATCAAAACATTGATACCCGTTTACAGGAGTTAGGTGCAGATATAAAAAGAGTGATTTAAATTGTTTGTTTTTAGCGCTTAGCCTTATTTACTTTTTTCATATTACCATCAGGATAGGGCAAATTTCCTTTAGCAAAGTACCAAATTATTTTATTCATAGTATCGTCCTTTCCTCCATCAACTTCATTGAATACTTCGTTTTGAGATTGCAAAGCCATTTTTTTGGCTGTTCCTTTTAATGTATTTAAAGGCATATTCATTTCATTCAATGCAATATTTGAAGGTAAAGCTGTATAATTTTGGATATTTTTTTTATCCGTAAAACAATCTGTCATTAATCTACTCGTAGCATCCATTGTATTCATTGGAGGAAGTCCTAAAATTTGTTCAATTGTACGCAACATAGAGACTTGATTATATTTTGTATGTACAGTACTCTTTTTTGAATAAGCGCTTGCTACCAAACCCACAGTTCTATATGCAGAAACATGATCCCATCCGCCTTGCGAATCGTCTTGAGTAACAAAAACAACTGTATTTTCCCAGGACTTACTCTTGCTAATTTTTTCTATAATTCTACCAAGTGCTAAATCATTGTCAGCTACCATTGCATTGGGTGTTGGAAAATCAGGAGAAGTTCCTGCAGAGTGATCGTTGGGTAAAGAAAGTACCATTAAATTTGGAAGGCTGTCTTTTTGTTCCATTGCTTCCCAATCTTGAATAAAAAGGTCGGCTCTATGCTGGTCGCTAAATGCAATATTATCACAGTCTGGAAAAGTAGGATGTATAATTGGATATAAATTATCGATTGTGGTAGTATTGTTCCAATTAGGGGGTATACCGTTTATATATTGTTTATACAAATCTGCCCATTTTAATTTTTTATCATAATTGGTTTCACAGGCTTCACCATATACTTTAACCGTCTTACCAAAACTTAAAGCATGATTCCAAATAAAGCCTGCTTTATTGTATACCAGCGCGTCTTCTTGTCTATGCGGATAACTTCTGAACCAAGCGCGGACATTTTTTTCTACATAATCAGATACCATTCCAGCATCGGTCCATTGATGACCTTCTGCCGAAGATTTTCCTGAAGCATAATAATTATCCATCAAACCAAATTGCTTTGTTAATGCATGCATATTTGGTGTAATTCTTTTACCAAAAATAGTTAAGCTACTATCTCCATTTGCACCAGGCACATCACCCAATACTTGATCATAGGTTTTATTTTCTTTGATGATATAAACTACATGTTTGAATACCGAAGGTTCTCCAAGACGTTCAGGAACAGCAACTGGTTTAATATTTGTTCTTGATGGAAGTGTCCATTGAGCAACCTTTTGAAGTAAATTTTGTCGTTTGACTTGAGTCGTATAAGCATTTAATTTTTCTTGTGAAGGAATAGGTATGATGCTTACCGAAGCTAATTCTTGGTGAATAGACCTTGCTTTTTTAAAATTATCAACTACATTAGCTCCATCGGATTCAAGGTTTGCTACTATTAAATAATTGTTTTTAATAATTAAACCAGCTGGGAAAGCTTCCGTAGGAATTAAACCATCTGATTTATTTTTATTTAAATCATATACAAGAACTGCGTTATCTAATCCATTAGAAACAAATAATTTTTTACTGTCTTTAGAAATAAATAAAGCATTGGGAGTACTTCCTTGCAAATCTCGTCCAAGAATACCTACTGGAAAATTTTTGATCAATTTATTTTCTTTTGAATTAATAACCGAAATTTCATCACTTGATCCATTTGCAACATATACTAAATTACTGTTTGGTGCTGATACAATAGCATTGGGATGAAGTCCAACTTCAATTTCATTTATAAATTTTCCATCTATTGAAAAAACTGAGACGGTTCCATTATTCGTTGCACCTGTCAAAGGATTTGTATAAGCTAGCCCCCAAGGAACACCGGCAGAAGATTTAGTGGAATCTAAAACATTAGTGCCAGCCCAATTGGTTACAAACACTTTTTTATTAGATATAGCTAATCCATAAGGTGCAACACCTGTAACGTTTTTCCAAACAATTTTTTTAGTTGTAAAATTGAATTTTACAATTTCATTATTTCCATTAAGTACAGTATAAATAAAATATTCATTGCCTTCTTTTGAAACTAATACTTGATTAGGTAAAGCATTTGTTGCAGGTGCTTTTTTGTCTATGGGAATAGATTCAATTGTTTTAATGCCCTTTTCCCATTCAATTATCATGATAGCAGCTTTATCGCCACCCGCAGCAGCAAATAAAATATATTCTTTTCCATTGATAATACGAGTTGTAATTCCTGAGTAAACTGTCATGAATTTAGTATAGTTGGGCTGTTCCCTAAATCTAAAATGATTTACTACTTTTTTTTGCAATATATCTAATACAAAAAATCCATAACGCTCTTGAACAACTACTAAATTACTGTCAGTTAAATTTGCAATATCCATTGCGTGATTTTCAAGATCGGGTTTCCCATAACGAACAACGGTTCCTGCAGATTGAATGATTCTATTATATGGAAGTTCATGTAAATTTGAATTTCTTTGAACGATAAAATCTGCTAACTCGTTAATTTTATCTGTATTAATATAATCAACCCCCCACTGCATAAATTGTTCCCAAGCAGCTGTATTATCCGGACTAGCCCATAGGCGAACTGGCTTGTTTAATTGGTGCACTTGTTCAATAAACAGTCGGGTTTTGTCTATTGTTAAACTATCTAAGGGCCATTTAGGTTTAAAATCAATTACTTTATAATAATCTTCACTAATTAAAGCAATTCGAGCCAATTGACTGGCAGTATATTTAATATTTAGTCGTCCATCAAACCAAATATAATTAGGGTATTTTTCAAATAATGCTGGAGCGGGTGCATTCCCTGAAATAACAATTTTTATGTTTTTACTATTGGTTACACTTGGGTATTTACTTAATAAATTTACCAATTGATCAAGCGTTTGTATCGCATCCGTCTTAATATCAATTAACAATTGTAATTTTCTATCTAATTGATTATAAGCAACAAGTGGTTTAAGATAAAGATTTTCTAAGGTACTTGTTGCTACTAAGTCCTTTGCATCGTGACCCACTAAAATGGAATTATTTACTAAATGAATATCAGCTTCGATCGATCCAAAGCCTTCATTATAAGCTAAATGAAATGGTTTTTGTTGCGCATAATCATTATGCGAATGTGCATTATGAGGTGTGTAAATTTGACCAATTGCTTGATTAATACTCAAGCAAATCAAAACAGCAGATAATATCTTTTTCATGGATAAATGTACAAATTATAAAATGAATTCAACTTGTGTATTCATAAATGGTGATTAAAAATTCACAATAAGATAATACGAGAAGCTGTCAAAAAATGCATTACATAAATTGAAAGTTCTAATTTGTAATCAAATTATATTTTATGCCAGTATTCAATGATTTAAGTCTTGAAAAAAAATATCTTATCAATGAATTTGATGGAGATAACGTTTTATTGGTAGAGCCAATAATGAAAACAGAATTATGTATTTTAATTTTAATCCATGAGGATGTTGAAACCATTATTTGGAAAAAATTAAATGATGAAATCTTTGATATCATCGAGGAATTAAGTGAAGAAAAATCCGAAGAATATGAAATATTATTCGAGGAAGATGATGATTTTGAAAATTTCGAAGATTAATTAAATTTTATGAAAAAATTGATTTTTGTAACACTAATAATAGTAGTTACCAATACTGTATTGTTAGCCCAAAAACATGCACACACACATGCATTAGGAACTAGTTTGCAATTTCCTAACATTCCTGGATACCAAACATTAAAGTGTGATTTTCATCAACATACTGTTTTTTCAGATGGAGATGTTTGGCCAACTATTCGTGTTCAAGAATCTTTAAAGGATAATTTAGATGCAATTTCTCTAACAGAGCACATTGAATATCAACCACATATTGGTGATATTCCACACAAAGATCGTAATAGATCTTATCAAATTGCCGTAAAGGAGGCTAAGGATCATAATTTAATTATTGTAAAAGGTTCGGAAATTACGAGAGCTATGCCTCCTGGTCATAGCAACGCAATTTTTTTGGACGACCCCAATAAGTTATTAATGCTTAAAGATTTTAAAGATGCTTATAGGGAAGCAATTCGTCAACAAGCTTTTGTATTTTGGAATCATTCATACGAGACCCCAAAAAATGATAATATTAGCTTTTTGTATGAGGCTAATAAGCAATTAATTGATAGTAACTACATACATGGCATTGAAATTGTGAATACCCATACATATTCTACAGAAGCCTTACAAATTGCTTATGACAAAAACTTAACACTTATGGGCACAAGTGATGTGCACGGGCTAATCGATTGGGATTATAAAAATGGACCGAAAGGGCATAGGCCAATTACATTGGTATTTTCTAAAGATAGAACGCAAGAAGGCATTAAAACAGCATTGTTTGATCACAGAACGGTGGTTCACTTTGACAATACATTAATTGGAAGAGATAGTTTTTTAATTCCATTAATTAGTGAATGTTTAGTTATTAAAAAGGCATTTTATGAACCCAAGTCTTTGGTCTTATCCGTTGAGTTAGAAAACATTTCCTCTTGTAATTTTATTTTACAAAACCTAAGTCCTTATAGTTTAATTGAAAGTTCAGATATCGTTGAAATTGAGGGGAAATCGACTATGACCTTGCATTTTAGAACCAAAGAAAAAATAAATCAATTTGATTGGATTTTTAATGTAATCAATGCAATTAATGCTCCAAATAAACATCCTTTGGTAACAAAAAAAATTGTAATTTAATGCAGTCTTTAGATATTTATTATATGTAAATGTATAATCATGAAATGGAGAAAATTTAACGGTGAGCCCATTAACTTACCCATCAAAGATCAAGTGCGCAGAACCATTGAAGCAGAAATTGCTAATAATAATAAACTAAAAGTTTATATAGGGACAGATAGTCAAGTAAAACAAACAGTAACTGAATTTGCTACCGTCATTGTTTTTCTACGAGAAAAAAGTGGTGGATTCATGTTTATTCACAACGAAAAAACCTCACAACATTTTCATATAAAGGAAAGAATGTTACAAGAAGTAGCAAAGAGTATTGAAATTGCCTATGAACTTTGTGACTTGTTTATTGAATATGATGTTGAAATGGAAGTGCATGCTGATATTAATACCAATGCTCAATTCAAAAGTAACGATGCCCTAAAAGATGCGATGGGTTATATTTTGGGTATGGGCTTTGCCTTTAAAGCTAAGCCAGAAGCTTTTGCTAGTAGCTGCTGTGCCGACAAGGTTATACATTAAAAGAGGCTTCCAAATGGAAGCCTCTTTTAGTAAGAATTAGATTTATAAATTTTTTATTTTACTGTAGTTGCTTTAAGCACTTTAAATATAGGTGCATAAGAGAAACCATCTGGCATATATGTTTTCATTTTTGATTTTTGTACTACTTCAGTATAACCAGGAATTTTAAGACCTATTCTATATTTCATTAAGTCTTCTAAACTTGAAAAAGCATCCCAAGACATTACGGTACTATGACTTGTTTCCATGGTAGGGAAAGTTAATCTTCGTGCAACACCCCATACCTTCATATTCATTTGGTTCATATTTTTTACAAAAAATGGCTTCCATAATGTTTTATTTTCTTCTATAAAGCCTGAAACATTTGTAGGTCTTCCAAAATTAAATTGAAAGTATGCTGCGTTACCATTAACAGAAGCTTGATCTTCTACTACAAATACTTCTCTAGCATCTTTAACACCTTTATAAGTCACACTATATGTTTTGCGAAGTTCCATTTCAGCCGGTGTAAGCACTTTATCACTATTATTCCACCAATTTGATTTTTGGCTTAATAAGTCATCAATACTATTAGCCCATTGTACCCAAACATAATTGTAATCACCTGGAATATCTCCGCTATTAAATTTTGTAACTTTAAATAAGCCCCAATATAATATATCACCTTTGTTAACTGCTTCTTGTGCAACCTTTGCATTTAATTCAGTTTCTACTTTTTCAAAGGCATCTGTATTACCTTCAATTTTCACGGCATGTAATGTAAATACTCTTTGAGCATTAGTAATTTGAACAGTAAATAATACTGCGATAATTAATATAATTTTTTTCATTTGTTGTTTGATTTAGTTTTTAATTTGCAGATATCTCTAATTTCCATACTTCTGTTTTTACGATTTTTCTCGCCGATTCTGGTGATGTTGTCTTTGGAAATAATTTATCATAGGTTTTGTGATAATCTTCTATCGTAAGGCTGTAAGACTTATCCCAATCAGCAAAAGCATTAGACGTAACATAATTATATTTTGAAGCTTCCGCAACAGGAACAACCAATTGAGAAAAACCCCAACCAGTTCTATTGCCATTATTTATAAATTCTTGATGAATAGGTTTATATATTTCTTTTTCTTGTCTTACATATTCATTTTCTTTACCAGGAGTAGCTTTCATGAAATTCATTTCATAATATGGCTGAAAACCACTTGGTATTCCGTCAACTTGTCTATAAATTTCTGTTTTAATAGAAGTTCTAATAGACGTGAAATTCTTTGTTATTGCGTTAAGTGTTTTTTCATCAATCCCTGGCATTCCTTTTTTAAATAATTCCATTGTATTTGATTTTGTAAAATCATTAATGGAGTTTGACGCTTGAAGTGAAATTAAATTATAGCCTTCATCATCGGAAGTGGCAACAACGCTATATAGAGCGTATGCTGATACGTCGCCAGCTTTAATTTTTTCTTTCCAAATTTTTGATGCGTAGTTTTTTATCAAATTCAGATACTCATCAGTTTTGTCTTTATCCGTTTTGTAATAAGTAACTAGATAATAAACTGGTTTTGATTGTGCGTTGATTTGAGTGTAACCCAAAACAAAAACAACTAACATTAAAAGTAGTTTTTTCATAGATTTTTAATTTTAAGATAAATATAAGTATCTAAAAGATACTAATAAAATAAATTTTATAGTTAATATATTCTTAATTTTGAATATACAATGGTTTAAAAACTTACAATAATTAGTTGAATTGGTTATTAAAATATAATTTTGCACAAGTGTAAATGAAAAGTGAAATATGAGTAATACGGTTGAATTTAGATCGGTCTGTCCTGTAGCAACCGGATTAGACATTTTGGGAGATAAGTGGACCTTATTAATCCTGAGAGATATGATTTGGGGTCACAAAAGCCTTTTTAGTGAATTCAAGGAATCACCTGAACACATGCCAAGCAAAATGCTTTCTAATCGTTTAAAGAAATTAGAAGAGCTGGAATTTATTTCAAAAAAAGTGGGGGTTACTAATAAAAAAAGCATTTACTATTTAATTGAGGACAAGGGAATGGATGCATTTCCCATTATGATTGAAATGGCAATTTTTACTTCAAAACATTTCTATGATCATTTAGGAAACACGTATACTAAAGAATCACGCGGCATTATGATTACAAAGAAAAAAGAATATATAGCTGATTTAGTTAAGAAGTATAGAAAATTTAAAAAGAATTTGGTAGTATAATACCAACCATTAACAAAGAAGGGACTCAATTTTGAGTCCCTTCTTTGTTAAAATCTTTATCGAAAGTTTTAAGGAACTAAATTCTTATAGCGACTTAAACAAACAAGAGGCCCGTTTATGGGGCCTCTTGTAAAAATCATTATCGAAAGTTTTAGGTCGTTAAATTTTATTAACGGCCTAAAACTTTGCAGGTGTGCCAAGCATTAAATAGAGAAGCCCTAACTTTTCAGTTTAGGGCTTCTCTATTTAAAAAATAATGATTAAAATTTGGCAGGTGTGCCAAATTTTGGTATACTCTTCTTTATAAATATTCTTAAGTGTTCATTACTAGTAGCTAAATCTTCTTTTCTTAAATACATCATATGTCCACTGCGATACCCTTCCCAAAACATTCTGTTTTGAATTTTACCGGCAGGGTCCATTTGCCACATGTTATATTTAGCATTGAAGTAATCACAAGCACCATCGTAATATCCTGATTGAACCAATACATTTAAGTATGGATTTTGCATCATTGCTTGACGTAAGTCATCACCACTATGGTTATTTGTGTTATCCCATGGATAAGTTGGTCCAAAAATATAATAGTTTAAATCAGTTTTATATCCCAACACATCCCTTAAATAAATATTAATAGCGGGGGTAAATGAATGCTCCCAGCTAGTTAACTCTGCATTGTAATCAGGATCTTCGCCAGCATCTTTTTTATCAATACCAATATATCTTGAATCCAATCTTCCCACAGTTTTACCTTGGTCTCTTAATAACTCTTTCCAAAAGTAAGCAAACGGAATTTCTAAATTTTGCTGATTAACAACGGTTTCACTTAGTCCTATATATTTTGCTAACTTTTTAGTAATGGCTTTTTTCTTGTCAATATTTAATGAGCCCCCTTGCGCAATAGCAGGCAATAGTTCATTCACTGTAAAGGATTCGACCTCGGGTAAAAATGCTGTCAAGTCCTTGCTTTGTAAATCAGTAGGCAATTTTTTATGAAACCATGCTGTTGCAGCCATATACGGTACACGCAAAGCTGCACTAGCAGGTCCTTCGCGCTTGATTCCTAAGTCAGTTGGAGATACTAATATTACGCCGTTTAAGTACATCCAATGACGGTTTTGTAACTCCAATGATAAACCAGAAACGCGTGTAGTACCATAGCTTTCTCCAATTAAAAACTTTGGAGATGCCCATCTTTTATTTCTACCCACAAACGTATTAATCCAGTCAGCTAAATATTTAACATCTGCATTTACGCCGAAGAATTTAGACGTTGGAACGGATTTATCCAAAATGCGCGAAAAGCCTGTGTTCACAGGATCAACATATACAATATCTGCTACATCAATAATTGAATTGGGGTTATCGTCAACGCCATAAGGTTGAACAGGATATCCTTCATCATCAATTTTTAATTTCTTTGGACTTGTATAACCTATATGCATCCAAACACTTGCTGTACCAGGACCACCATTAAATGAAATCACTAATGGACGCTCGTCTTTATTGGTTACATCGGTTCTTTCATAATAAACATAAAATAATCCAGCAATTGCTTTACCATCCTCATCCCAAACTGGAATGGTACCAGATACAACTTTATAAGGAACTTTTTGCCCTTTAACGGTCACTTCTCCTTTTACTTCCGTTTTTGAGTCTAAGGAAAGTTCTCTTTTGAATGCAGGATTTTTATCCTCCTGCCTTGCTTTTACTGCATCCTCAGCAGGTTTTTGAGCTTGTGCAAATAAACTCGTAATTGTCAACAAGGCTACCCATAATTGTTTTTGCATATTGATAATTTAATTCTTAAATATTATATGTATAAATATACACCATATTTAAACTTGGTTATTAGGAAGGATATAAATATTTATGGAGTCATTAAATAAGGATGTAATTATGTAAATTTGAGCATGTCTGAAAGCTTACATAAAGTAATAATTTTAGCCGCCCCCTCGGGTGCTGGAAAATCCACTATTACAAAAAATTTATTGGAGCGATTTCCTCGATTAGCATTTTCAATATCTGCTACTACTAGGTCCCCAAGAGGTGCGGAACAGGATGGGGTGGAATATCATTTTTTAAGCCTCGCAAAATTTGAAGGATTAATATATCAAAATGAATTTATTGAGTATGAACAGGTATATGAAGGCGTGTATTATGGTACCTTAAAATCGGAATTAAAACGAATTTGGGATTTAGGAAAAGTACCCGCTTTAGACATTGATGTAAAAGGCGCCATTCGTGTTCAAGAACAACTTGGTGAAAAATGTATTTCTATTTTTATTATGCCACCTTCGGTAGATGCCTTGAAAGAGCGTTTATTAAAAAGACAAACAGAGACCCCCGAAAGTATTCAAACAAGAATTGATAAAGCGGAATATGAAATTAGTTTTAGCAATCAATTTAATGCAATTGTAAAAAATGAAATATTAGAAACCGCTTGTGATGAAACAGCTAATTTACTCATTGAATTTTTAGGACCTGATTTTATAAAATAATTATTAAAATTAAAATTTACAACTATGTCTTTGCAAGGAAAAACAGTGTTTATAACCGGTGGTAGCAGAGGCATTGGAAAGGCCATTGCTTTAAAATTAGCAGGAGCAGGTGCTAATATCGTTATCGCAGCAAAATCGGTGGAGGAAGATCCACGTTTAGGCGGTACCATATTTTCGGCTGCAGCAGAAGTTGAAGCATTAGGTGTAAAAGCCTTAGCAGTGCAAGTAGATATTAGAGACGAAGCACAAATTGCCAATGCTATCAAACAAACCGTTGACAAATTTGGAGGTATTGATATTGTAATCAATAATGCTTCTGCCATTCAATTAACGGATACCGAAAATACACCTAGTAAGCGATTTGATTTAATTCACAGCATTAATGTTAGAGGAACTTTTTTAGTAGTGCAACACGCTTTGCCTTATTTAAAAAAATCAACGCATGCACATATTCTTACCTTATCACCTCCCATTAATTTAGATCCAAAATGGATTGGACCACATATTGCCTATACACTTTCAAAATATGATATGAGTATGATGGCCATTGGTTGGGCACATGAATTAAAAGAAGATGGTATTGCATCCAATGCATTGTGGCCACGCACCACAATTGACACCGCTGCGGTACGCAATTTATTAGGAGGTGAAATGCTTGCTAATATGAGTAGAACGCCTGCGATACTGGCTGATGCAGCCTTTTACATTTTGTCAAAAGAAAAATTAATTTGTACTGGTAATACCTTTATTGATGAAGCCGTATTAGCTGCTGAGGGTATTACGGATTTATCGGGTTATTCAGTTGTACCAGGTGCAACACTTCATACCGATTTATTTTTATAAAAATTTTTAATCATTATCACAACTATTGAACATGAAACATTTTATTATTTGCACTTTACTGCTTGCTTCCTTTACAAGCATGGCTCAAAAGAAAGCTAAATTAGATCCAGCCGCTGCTGCCATAAATGCAAGCAAAGAAGCAACGATTAATGCATTGAATGCAAGCTATGATGCTGACAAAAAAACTGCCTTACAAATTTGGGACTTTGCAGAAGTGGGCTATAAAGAAGTTAAAAGTTCAGCATTGCATGTACAACATTTAAAAGAAGCAGGCTTCACTGTTGAAACAGGTGTAGCTGATATTCCTACTGCTTTTGTAGCTACTTATGGATCAGGCCAACCAGCTATTGGAATTTTAGCTGAATATGACGCATTGCCTGGTTTAGCTCAAAATGCAGTTGCTGAAAAATCAGCTATTGCAGGAAAAAATTCGGGACATGGTTGTGGTCACCATTTATTTGGAACAGCAAGTGTATCAGCTGGTATTGCAATTAAAGAATTAATTGCAGCTGGTAAATTAAAAGGCACCATTAAAGTATATGGTTGTCCTGCTGAAGAAGGCGGAAGCGGAAAAGTATTTTTAGTACGTGCGGGAGTATTTAATGATTTAGATGCTGTGATTCATTGGCATCCTGATGATGCAAATGCAGTTTCAACAACTAGTGCATTAGCAAATAAGTCGGCGAAGTTTAAGTTTTATGGTGTTTCAGCACATGCGGCAGCAGCACCTGATCAAGGTCGTTCGTCATTAGACGCTGTAGAAGCAATGGATAATATGGTGAATATGATGCGTGAACATATTCCACAAGAAACAAGAATACACTATGTTATTACAAGTGGAGGAAAAGCACCAAATGTTGTACCTGATTTTGCAGAAGTGTATTATTATGTTCGTCATCCAAGACGCAAAGAGGTTGTAGAAATATTTGATAGGGTGGTGAAAGCTGCTGAAGGTGCGGCTTTAGGAACAGGTACCACTATGAAATATGATATCATTGGAGGTACACATGATTTATTGATTAATAAAACCCTTGCAGAAGTAATGCAAACTAATTTAGAAAGAGTGGGCGGTGTTACTTATTCAGAAGATGAAAAAGTATTCGCTAAAAAATTACTTCCCACTTTTATTGGTGCCCCTGTTCCTATTGAATCAGCAGGTACTGTTAAACCTTTAAGTTATATTTCAGAAGGTAACAGCGGCTCAACAGATGTTGGTGATGTGAGTTATACAAAGCCAACTGTTGGATTAAGAGCAGCTACTTGGGTTCCTGGCACGCCTGCTCATAGCTGGCAAGCAGTAGCAAGTGGTGGAACAGAAATTGGTACAAAAGGAATGTTAGTGGCTAGTAAAACAATGGCATTAACAGCGATTGATTTAATGACAAATCCAACCTTAATACAAAAAGCAACCGAGGAATTTAAAGCGAGTATTGGGGATTATAAATACAAAGCATTATTAGGTGATATTAAACCAGCGTTGAATTATCGTGACTAGGTTGCCTCGATTTAGTTTCAGCAATTACTAATTAACAATATGCTACTAAAAAGGCCACTCGTTTGAGTGGCCTTTTTAGTTTTATTTAAATCAATGCACCCGTTTATGGGGTGCATTGAAAAAATCATAAAAGAAGTTTCAATAAAAGCTTAAATTCAAATAAGCTTTTATTGAAACGACTCGGGGCGCATTTGAGGGAAGAACAATACATCTTGTATCGATGGTTGATTTAACATCATCATACATAAACGATCTATTCCAATGCCAATACCCGAAGTAGGTGGCATTCCGTATTCCAACGCTCTTAAAAAGTCATGATCAATAAACATTGCTTCATCGTCGCCTCTTTCCATTAAAGCTAATTGATCTTCAAAACGCTTGCGTTGATCAATAGGATCATTTAATTCAGTATAGGCATTTGCTAATTCTTTTCCATTCACCATTAACTCAAAACGCTCTACTAATCCTTCCTTGGTTCTGTGTTTTTTTGTTAAAGGACTCATTTCTATTGGATAATCAATAATAAATGTAGGTTGCGTATAAGTGTGTTCACTTGTAGAACCAAAAATTTCATCAATCAACTTTCCTTTACCAATAGTAGGTGCAACGTCTATTTTTAATGTTTTACAAACTTCTCTTAAACCCGCTTCGTCCATTCCGGTAATATCAATGCCCGTATTTTCTTTAATCGCATCAATGATGCTTATACGACGATAAGGCGCTTTAAAATCAATTGTTTTATCTCCAACCGATAACACAGTTGTACCATGAAGTGTTAAAGCAATTTTTTCAAATAACTGCTCCGTAATTTCCATCATCCATAAGTAATCCTTGTAAGCAGTATACCACTCTAAAACGGTGAACTCTGGATTATGTGTTCTGTCCATTCCTTCGTTTCTAAAATTGCGGCTAAACTCATACACAAAATCAAATCCACCCACTATTAAACGCTTTAAATACAATTCATTGGCAATACGCAAATAGAAAGCTGTGTCCAAGGCATTATGATGTGTAATAAAGGGCCTTGCAGCCGCTCCACCCGGAATCGCTTGTAATACCGGCGTATCTACTTCTAATGCACCACGCGCATTTAAAAATTCACGAATGGTATTCATTAATATAGTTCGCTTCGCAAAAGTTTCTTTTACAGCTGGATTGATAATTAAATCAGCATAACGTTGACGGTATCTAAATTCAGGATCCGTAACTGCATCAAATGTATTTCCCTCCTCGTCCCTTTTAACTACTGGCAATGGCTTTAAAGATTTAGCCAATAAAGTAACCGTACTTGCATGCAAAGAGGTTTCACCAGTTTTAGTGATAAATACATAACCCGTGGCCCCAATAATATCACCTAGGTCCATGCCGTTTTTAGTCAACACATCCCAATAGGTCTTGTCTTCATCTGGACAAATTTCGTCTCTCTTAATATATAGCTGAAAAATGCCGTCATTATCCTGAATTTTCACAAATAAGACCTTACCCTTGTCATTCACACTCATAATACGTCCAGCAACACAAACTGACGCATAGTTGTCCTTTCTTTCTTCTGAAAAGTTTTGTTTTATTTCGGCTGAATAATGAGAAACTGGATATAAGGGAGCTGGATAAGGATTTATGCCTGCCGCTTCTAAATTTTGTAGTTTTTCGCGTCTAATGATTTCTTGTTCTGATAAGTCTTGACTCATTTATATAGTATTAATACCGCAAAAGTAAAACTTAACGAGCAATTAGCGAAAGAAGCCGGCCTTTACTTCTTTTTCTGTTAAGGAAAGAAGGTCAGCAGGAAGCATTTTATCAATGGTATATATTCCCAATTGTGCTCGGATTAATCTTAATACCGGGAATCCAACTGATGCAAACATTTTACGAACCTGTCTATTTTTACCTTCTGTTAATTCGATGGAAATCCAACTGGTGGGAATTGATTTTCTAAATCGTATAGGTGGATTGCGTTCGGGTACCTGTATATCATCAGGCAATGTTTTTAAAACTGCCTTATTTGTTTTGTATTGTTTACCGTCAATATTAATGATAACACCCTTTCTTAATATTTCTAATGCAACTTCCGTGATAGCACCATCCAGTTGAACCCAATAAGTACGTTTATGTTCGAAACTAGGATGTAATAATTGATGATTAATACTTGCGTCATTCGTTAATAACAATAAACCCTCACTGTCATAATCTAATCGGCCTACAGGATAAACGTCCTTTTCAACTTCAATAATATCTTTCAAACACATTTTACCATCGGGTGAAGTGAACTGCGATAACACTTGAAATGGTTTATAAAGTAAGTAGTATTGCATCAAAAAATGTTTCTAAAAAAACAAAGTCCCACTGTTGTGGGACCTCGTATATAGATGGGTTAGTAAGTACGGGAATTAAATTCCCATCACAATATTAAATATACTTTATCCTAATTCAAAAAATTTTTTAAACAAATTTTTTAGGTTTATCCACAAATGCAATTTATAAAAGCTATTTTAACAAGTATTTTTTTATAATAAACACACTTAAAAGTTTTTGAAATCATAAAATTATTTTTTTCATAAACGCTTGTATATACTATAAACATTGAATTGTAGAAGATTGTATTTTTTAATGTTTTATGTTGCATTTAAAATATATGCTTGCTATTTTTAGTAAAATAATCAACTATTTTATGGAGATTTTGGTTAAAAAATATTTTTTACAAAAAACCCTCGTTACCTTTGATTTAGGCCAAAAAACATAAATATGAAGCTAATTGCACCCATTTCCATTAAATCGTTATCCGAATTAATAGGCGCAGAAATAGTTGGAAATAACCAATTAGAAATTACTGGAGTGAATGAAATTCATCAAGTACAAAATGGTGATGTAGTATTTGTAGATCATCCAAAATATTATGATACTTGTTTAAAAAGTGCAGCATCCTGTATCATTATTAATAATAAAGAGGTGGAAATACCTGCGGGGAAAGCTTTATTATTTTGTAACGATCCATTTGAAGCCTATTTAACAATCGTAAAACATTTTAAACCACTTCAAGTAAGTACAAAAGCAATTAGTGATGACCTTATTGTTGGCGAAGGAACTGTCATAATGCCCAATGTATTTATTGGTCATCATGTACAAATTGGTAAAAATTGTACCATCTATCCTGGTGTCACTATTTTAGCTGATACGATTATTGGTGACGAAGTAATTATTCAAGCAAATACGGTAATTGGGGGTGATGCATTTTATTATAATACCAAAAAGAACCGGCCAAGTTGGTATAAAAAAATGTTGAGTTGTGGTAGAGTTGTATTAGAAGATAAAGTTGAAATTGGATGTGGATGTACTATTGATAGAGGCGTTAGTGGTGATACTAAAATTGGTATGGGTACTAAAATTGATAATATGGTTCATATTGGGCACGATACGCAAACGGCTAAAAATTGTTTGATTGCTGCACAAGTTGGCATTGCGGGAGGTGTAAAAATAGAAGCAGGTGTAACGATATGGGGTCAAGTGGGTATCGGAAAGACACTGACAATTGGAGAAAACGCTATTATATTAGCTCAAGCGGGTGTACCTAGCTCATTAAAAGGAAATAAAACTTATATGGGCTTTCCAGCCGAAGAAGCAAGTATAAAACGCAGAGAATATGTTTGGATCAAACGTATTCCTGAGTTATGGAAAAAAATGATGGAAGATAAATAAGAGTCGGCTATTTTAATAGATGCAACTCCTTTAATTCGGCACAAGTTCTGTTAATGGTTTCTTCCATTGTTCTATATTTAAAAGACGGAAAGGATTTTAAAAACTTAGTGTTATCAAAATGAACCACGGCCTGAGCCGTTGCTGCTGTTTCTTTAGTTAATAAAGGTGTATTTCCAGTGAAAAATCCTTTGACCGCTTCCAATCGCCAAACAATCGCAGCTAATAAAGGTGTTACTAGTTTAGATGGCGGACGTTTATTAAATGCTTTGGCAATAAGGGTGAATATTTCTTGATAGGGCATATTTGCACCACTGATAATAAATCGTTGTCCTTGTACATCACTTTCCATTAGTAATTGCATAGCATCAACAACATCCATTACATCCACAAAGCCACTTACTCCTTTTGTGTACCAAGGAAATTCATTGTAGGCTGATTTAAAAATTTCTGAAGAACCTTTATTCCAGTCACCTGCACCTAAAATAATTACTGGATTAACGATGGCAACATTTAATCCCTCACCCATTCCTCTCCACACTTCCATCTCGGCTAAAAATTTTGATTTACCATAAATACTATTGCTCGTTTCTGGCGTCCAATTCATGTTTTCATCCACAGGCGCTCCTTGTCTGATTCTTCCAAGAGCAGCAACTGAACTTACGTACACCAACTTTTGAATTTGATAATGTAAACATGCATTTACCACATTGGCCGTTCCCTCGACATTGGCATGTAACATAGTAGCAGCTTGCTTTGGTGAAAAGGAAACAATTGCAGCACAATGATATACTTGACTTACTCCTTGCATAGCTTCCTGTAAACTAGCTACATCTAAAATATCTCCTTTTATCCAGCTAACTTTTTCTGCTCCTTTAAAATTTGGAATGTTTTGTCTGTATAAAGCGCGCACCGTCATACCTTTTTCAATCAATGACTGAATTAAATGACTACCCACCAAACCACTTGCACCCGTTACAAAAATCATAGGGATTTATTTGTCTTTTAAGAGTATTGCGATGTCTCTTTTTAATTGTTGTACTTCAATAGTTTTTAAACCATCGTAAATTTTACCACGCACTTTTCCATTTCTATCAACCAATGCAAAAAATTGTGTATGGATAAATTGATCTTCTATTTTTTCAACATTGTTTTTTGGATCATCTAATAAATAGGAGCTTCTCGCCATTTGATAAAGGCTATCCTTTCGTCCAGTAATGAAAACCCATTTTTTAGTGTCAACTTGTAAGGAATCAGCATAATGCTTTAAAACAGATGCCGAGTCGGTATCAGGATTACAAGTATGAGAGAATATTTGAAAATCAGGCTCATCCTTAAACTGCAAATAAACCTCTTTCATATTCGTATTCAATCTTGGACAAATACCCTTACAAGTAGTAAAAAAGTATTCTACTATAGTGATTTTGTTCAAAACATCGGCGTCTGTAACGGGTTGTCCATCCTTATTGGTAAAATGAAATGGCTGAACAAAGCTTAAAGTAGGCAATTTTACTTTCCAGTTATCTGTTCCTTGAAAAAGGAAGTAAAAATAACCTAATAACAAAAGGGTGAAAAATATTAGATAAGTAAGCAGTTTTTTAGACATATTCATGCGTTTGTTGATGGATAATCCATTTGGGGGTATAAAGGTAATATTATTTTAGTTGCCCTATCTTTGCTAAATGTTTAAAAATTGGAATTGGGATGCCATTGGAATCAGCGCTTCATTAGCCTGTGCTATACATTGCGCATTATTGCCGTTGTTTTTTAGTTCATTGCCACTATTGGGCATTAATATTTTACATAATTACCAGTTTGAATTTGGAATGATATTATTGTCCTTTGCTATTGGGGCCTATTCATTGTATCATGGATATAAAAAACACCACCATTCCTATAAGCCCATTGTCCTATTTAGTATTGGCATTGCGTTAATGTTTAGCCGTTTAGCTTTTAGGGAAATTGAATTATACCTTTTATTTCCTGCGGCATTTTTTATTATTGTAGCGCATGTCAACAATCACATGCGATGCAGGGTGCACAATCATGCACACGCCGACGATTGTGATCACTAGTAATATTTTTTGTAGACTACTGTTGGGAAGGTATCATTATGCGAAGGTGTAACTCATTGATCCGTCCTTCTCGTCTTTTAGTTGAATACCCATTGCTGTTAATTGATTTCTGATTTTATCGCTTGTAGCAAAATCTTTTCTTGCTTTAGCATCACGCCTAATTTCAATTAATAAATCAATCACGCCTTTTAATTGTG
>CANETM010000003.1 GCA_947441205.1 Bacteroidota bacterium
ATTCAATAAATTTGAATGAATTTTAATTTCATTATTGCCTCGGATATCTTTGAAAAGTACCTTACAATTTATTTTTATTTTTTCATAAACCGGATTTAGTATTACAACTTTTATATCATCTGTTAAAATACTTTTAACGAATTCTTTTATCTGAAATAGTAATTCGGCATCAATTATAGGAATATTATCTACATCATAATTTTCTATTTTTCCATATTTGGGTATGAGTGTAATAACTAAATCAGTTTCTTTAGATATTGATTGTTGCAAAATTGAAGTTTGCTCACCATTACCCAAACATTCAACTAATGAAATACTATTAAATTTATTCAATATTGCTTGTGAAATATCCCTTATAGTTACAAACCTATTTTTATTTCTTAGCATCTCACTTGTACGTATGTAAAATTGTTCCTCGGATTCATTTGAAGATCCTTTAAAATTTTCGAAGGGTTGAACAATATCATCAATTTCAGGCAAATCAATTAATAACTTATCAATTGAGTTTTTAGGAATTTTTAAAAATTCATTATTGTAATCAGAACCAAATGCCCTTTCAACAAGTACACCATTTATAAAAATATTTTTTAAATTCTTTTTTAAATTCTTTACATTATATAGTTCTATTTTAATATAATATAAATCATCGTTTATGATTGTATTATTATTTGTAATGTCTTTGGGTATTATTAAATTAAAAATACCCGACTGCATTAAATTTTTAGTTGAATCGTTTAGAATATTCTTCGAACTAAATGGTTTCCAAGCATTATTAGAAAGATAAAACCATTGTATACTATAACTATCATTTATTATTCGTTCAGATTTTATTTCTTCTAATTCAAAATAGATATTTATTTCTTCCCCTGTAAAAATTTGATCGATACCAATTATAAATTGATTGTCAGTGTGAAAGTTGGGTAATAGTGCTTGTATCGCTTTTGAATTATTGGGATGCTTTTTTTCATATCCATATGGGTACATATGAATTAAAGAAATGTCAGTTTGTTTTTTTTGTCTTTGTAATGAATTATTTAATAACTCACTTGTTTCAAGTGTATAATCAACCGATATTGATTTTATACTTGGACTTAGTGGCTCGTTGGGTAAATCTTTCTTTCTTTTATACCATTTTGAATTATTGAATGAAATTTCTGTAAATAATTTTGTAAATAATTTATGACCAAAACCAAATAGTGGATTTAATAAGGATAACCTAATAATTCCTTGAGAGTTTCTATTTATTAAATCTTTTTCGACTCTATCAAAATTCATATCATTAGAAAACTTGATTTTGGTAAAATCAATGGTATGTATAGTGGTTGTTGAATTCAGAAAATTAACTTTATCATCAATTCTGAATGAACTAAATAATTGAAATGATTGTTGCTCTGAAATAGAAGGCTTAAACTTTCCTTTATCTAATGAACTTATTCCAACTTGAAAAGAATTATTATCAATATTTGATTCATATTCTTTATAATAATCTTTAAAGCCATTTTCGTTAAGGGGTAAATCAAACCAATTTAATTGAATTGAGAAATTTTTAGTGTATTTATTAAATATGTTTTCATTTTGAATATCTATAAATGAATTAAGGTTTGGGCTAGCTCCAAATATTTGAAAAGGATTATCGGAACTAAGTGTGCCTAGATTGTTTCTTAAACTAATATTGGTATTGCTTTTAACAAAAACCTGAAAACCTATTCTCTCAATATTTAAATTATTAAATAGGCTATAGGCATTAAAAAATGAGTTTGGATTGACTTCAAATTTCAACATAGGAGAATTTATGTCATCTATTTCCCCATGTACTGGATTATTGTATAAATCAAAGGAAGGGTCATCATTTGATAGTTTAAAATTATATTCAATCTTATGTTCTAATAAATTATCTGGATCAAAAGTAACTGTAAAATTTTCAAATGGCAACCAACCCTCTTTATTGGAATAATAAATTTCAAAAGCTGCCTTGAATAAATCATTTGAAAGAGTTCGACTATCTCTTTGTGTAGTTTCTGCATATAAATTGATGAAATTTCTTAAATTATTGAATGCGTTAATTTCAAAATATAATATTACATTAAATAATCTATCTCCATTTTGTTGAAATAATATTTTTGATCCTAGGTAAAATCCAATATTACCAATATTCATTTTTAAAGGTGAGTCGTCAGAAATAAAAGTTTGATTATTACCAAAAACTGCCATTTGATTTTTACCGATACCATCAATTGGGTTTTCAATTTCTATGCATTTTGTAAATAAACTTTTTTCAACAATCTTATTATGTGAAGTATAGCTTAAACATAAATTAATGATTTTTTTTATTTTAGACTGGCTTATTATTACATCTTCTAAATTTTTATATACTATTGGTATGGTATCAGACTCATTATTTTCTGCAATAAATAAGTTGTCTTTTTTTAACATAAAGGAATCATAATTGATTCCAGGCATAATAACTAAGTGAACAAAGTCTTTTTGAGCAGTTTTAGGCGATTGTACTAAAATTTCTTTAAAGTAATGATCAAGGTGCCTTTTAGTTATTAAACTACTTCTTTCTTTTAACTTTAAAAATGTTTCTATGAACGCTTTGATTAAGGCTAAATTTGGCGTAAACAGCTCATTATTTGGATTAAGAGATATTTTATTTTTTAAACTTTTTTTCTTTATTAGGACTTGATGTCGGCTTTTTCCTGCAAATTCAACAAAAAAAGTTTTTAATGTTTCAAGCCCTTTTTTTATTTTTTCAACTGGATTTATTCCGATTCGAAATATGTAAAAATCTTCATTAAAGGTTTCATTTCTGTCATTAAAAGAGGCGGGATAGAAATTAACATTCTCAATGTTATTTGACTCTTCAATCCATCGAGATAATTGAATTTTATAAAATTCAATTTCTTCTATTAATACTGGATCAATTTTATCATCAAAGGTAAAAATATCAATAGAAAGTAAAAGTTTATAAATTTGTTCGATATCATTTAAGAAGTTTAGTAAAAATTCAAATAGGTGATTTAAAGTATTTTTTGATTCATTAAAATCATTAGAGTTTGTTATGCTTTCAGAAAATAAATTAAATTTTTCTCTATAGGCATAAAAATCTATTTGTTCAAGTATTGAAAAAATAACAGTAAAGCTGGATCCATAAAATTCCTGCCAATTTCCATCAATTTTATTTTCATTATTAAAATAGTTTAAAAATTGAGCATATTTAAAACTATAATTAATTAAATCTTCATTGTTCATTTCAATAGGGTGCACATAATTCACATCTAACTCAGGCAACTTTCTGTTAATTTGAGTTAGCTTATGAAAATAATTGTTATACCTACTTCTAGTCATTAAATTAATTATAAATTTGTCCCTTCCATTAAATAATAAGGGAATACAATATTATGTCTAGTGTTTGTACTAATAATTGTATAATTTAATTGTAAGACAATCAATCCTTCTTGCTCATCTTGCGAAATAATTTCTATACTTTGAAATTTGATTCTTGGCTCAAATTGAACTAAAGCATTGCCAACAATTTCTTGGATTCTAGTTACATTTCCTTTATCAAGATTTTCAAAGTTCATTCTTTTTACTGCGCATCCAAAATTTGGATTCATTAGCCTTTCACCTGGATAGGTTCCAAGTATAATTCTAATACTATTCTCAATATCTACTTCACCGTTATCCATAATTACGGACTTTGAGTATTTATCAAACTTGGGCGGAAAACTCCAACCCGATCCTAAAAATCCTTGATTATCCATTTTATATTATCCTATTAATACGGTGAAACATCCTAATACAATTTTTCCACCATGTGCGCAGGCGTCACCCAATCTTGCTGCTGGCTTTCCTCCAATTTTTACAGTAGCAGATCCTTTTTGTATAGTATCCGGCGGGCCAACACATATACATTTATCGCCTTCTACCGCTGCTACCATTTTCCCAATTTTTACGGTTGAAATTCCTGGGCCAATGATTGGACCACCGACGTGAGGAATAGGACCTGTAGTTGCATTACATAAATGTAAATCTGAAATTCTTGCTGCTGGCATTCCCATTATATTCTTTTTTTAAATAATTTAATTAATATTTACCATCGCTCCTTTTATAGTTGTTTTACCTGATGCAGATACTTCGCATGAATCAACACCAGTTGCCTTAAATGCTTCTTTTGCCGTAAGGTTAACATTACCGCCTGATGCATCTATATCGTCTTTTGAACTTAAATTTATTTTAGCAGTTGCTGTTAAATTGATGCCCCCTTTTGCTTTTAAATTAATATCTTTTGCACTTGATATTGTAACACCAGATGAACTCATGGTAATGGTGTTTTTACTTTCGTCTGATAAAACAATATTTTTATTTTTATCATCTAAGGTGATTGTATTTTTTCCCGGTGTTGTTATAGTTAATATTTTATTTTGATCATCAAAATTTATTTTCAATAAAGCTTTAGTCATAATCTGCTTTATATAATTATTTTCATCTTTAGCGGCATTAGCAGGTTTGTTTTTCCCATATAAAGAACCAAGTACAATTGGATTTCTTGGGTCGTCTTCTAAAAAACCAACCACCACCTCGTCACCTATTTCTGGTAAGAAACCTAATCCCGCATTATTGGTTGCATAAAAATTTGAGACCCTCGCCCAAAATCCAGTTTTAACTGATGAATTGGTAGAAAGCATTACTAAAATTCTATAAAATGATTGAGGGTCTTTTGATAATTGTTTTACAGTTCCAATTTGTAAACCATGAAAGGCTCCTGTTTGTCCAGTAGCTAGGGGATAATTAAATCCTATTTTTTCGTGTGTGTATCTTTCATCTAAACCAAACTTTGCTGTAGTTTCCCATTTTCCATTATTTATTTCATGCGTTACTCCTGTTACAAATGCATTCCCATCAAGCTTCGCACCTACCCCAGAAATTGATATGATAGAGTTCGTAGTAATTTTGCGACCAATATCCCCAATACAGGTTACTTTTCCTTTAAAAGCAGCTAATCTTTTTCTTAATAAAATTCCACTTGCCCATGTTTTTAAATCATCTGTAGTCATTGCTGTTGATGAATTTAAATTCAAGGTTTTCTGGTTTAATTTTGCCGATAGTTTTGCTGGCGAATATTTTGAATTTCCAATACTTGACATGGAAGGTTCAACTCCAGTAGTTTTAATTGATTTCATGGTTTTTATATCCCATGAGGAGGCAGTAATACTTGTGGGTTGATTTTCGGCACTTAATTTCCCAAAAAAGGAATAAATATTACCTCCGCTAACTGTAAGGGACACTGTTGGAAAAATAGTAGGAATAAGTGCCATGAAACAAGGTTTACCTATTTTGGTGGAAGTGCCATCCATTGAAATTAAATATCCATTGAATTCAGCTCGAGATCTGATAAAATCCCAATCACTAATTAGTTTTTGTAACATTACCTCATAAACAAGTGAAGTTGATGTTACAGTACCTCCTCCATAGGTTGATAAAACCGATGTCATGATTGCACTATCGGTTTTTGATTGGAACTCTTTTTCTACTCTATTATAAGTTGCAGTTACTAATTTATGTTTACATAGTAAATGAATTTTAAGCGTGCCAGACTTAGAAAATTCAATTCCATGTTGAACTATTAATCCTGAAAATATTTGTGTTGGAGTAGCTTTATCAAAACCTGCTTTAATAATAATGACTCCACCGGGATCTAAATTTGTATTATCAGTGGTACTTAATTTTGTCGTGTTTTTATCGTCTCCAATTAAAATCAACTCAGCATAAGAAATTTGATTTAATTCATGATGTACAACTAAGCTATGAACACCAACTGAAACTGGAAAGCCACCAACAGTAATGGTTACATTCACCAAACCTTTATCTATATTGGAAGGAGCTGTTGCTGTTGATAATAAAGCCATTATTTATTTTTTTAAAGGTGGAAAAACAACTTTATCTCCTGGTAAAACATCAAAAACACTATTCATGTTGTTAACCTTTGCTAATTCTAAATAATATTTTGAATCGCCGTAAATTTTATTTGACATTAAAGGCAAATTGTCACCAGCATTTGCAGTTCTTAAATGCGTTAAGTCTGGTGAATTAAATCCCATCATTGACATTGCAAATGAAGGACTTGTTGTTCCGCAAATATCTATACTTAATTTAGCTCTTAGAGGAAATCCTAATGAAGAAAATAGCGTATAGTTTACTCCAAATTTAGTACATACACCCGTAAATGAAAATGTACCCCAAGAAACTGTTATAATACTTGGAGCATGTGTGTCTGATAAAGGCTCATATAACAATGTACGTAAAGCATTCACATATGAATTGACTGTTGGAAATAAAGACATTTCAGTACCCATTGCCAATAATATGGGGAACATAATTACCGTTTGATCAATAATTACATCTTTCAAACTTAAAATTTGTGAGTCTGGTTTAACAAACGCCTTTTGAGATCCAGGGGCAGACATAGGAGTTATGTCTTGATATTTATTAGTATAGGCCATTTCATACCCAGTAGGATTAACTTGTGCAAACATAAACGAAAATGGTATTCCCATTTTTGCAGCAAATTGCGAAGGATATGCACTAAACATCAATTTAACCAATGCCATGAAAACTATTTATTATAAATTAATTCATCAATTTTTTCTTTCAAATCAGCAGCAATTTCACTTTTTATTTCACTCTTTATTTTCTCAATTAATTCATCATTAATTTCAGTACCAACTACCTTGTCAGGTTTTTGTTCAATACTTGCTCTTATCACTAATTCTCTAATTTCAACTGGCATATTATTAAAAATTTATTCTAGTAAAACCAGAGTGATGAAATTCTAAAGTCTCAAACAATATAGATGCTTCGCCTGATGGTAAAGCATTTAAAGTAGACGTTTTTAAACCAACCGGATACATAGACATAAACATCCACGAAATAAGTATTTTGCCATTATTATCTTTCAAATTAATCATACCCGGCAATGGCATAAATGTAAATAAACTTATTGCAAGATCCACCCAATTTAATAAACCCGATCCGCCCATCGTACCGCGTTTACATACAATTGGATCCCAGCTTGTACCCGTTGGTAATTTCACTTCTGAGGTATTCGTACCTCCCTCCTTAACAGTCTCCGTTTGAATGGTTGCATTTAATCCACTTATTTCCTGAAAAGAACAGTCAAATGGATTCATGTTTAAAGGCAAAATATTTAAAGTAAAATTATAACTTGGATATGGATATATATAACCTGTGCTCATTTGGATATATTTTAAAAATAAAGTACATCTTCTTTTAAGGAAGATGTACTTTAACAAAATGAAAATAACACTAAAATTAACTAGCAGCAGACATTGTTTCGTAAGCAATTTCTAACGATTCAATTGCCGCTTCATTTGCATCTGATTTCATATCAGGAAGCGTAATTTTAGTAGGGAATGCATTGTTTAATACCCAACCTTGTAAATTTGCATTTGATTCATCTAATAAATGAATTGTGATTGTCTCTCTTTTGAAAGTATTCATTTTTATTGCTTCAAACATATTCCAAAGTTCAGCATCTGATTTGAACATGCCTTTTTTAAGAACAACATTCGTATATTTTTGAATACCCGGCATTTTAACAGCCGAATGTATCGGACTATCGCCTGCTCTGTATTCAATAATTTGTGCCTCAGCTGAAAGACCTGTAACTTCTTGGAAACTTAATTGAGCACTATTCGCAAAGGTTACTTTAAATTGAAATCTAACTAAAGGCCATATGGAATCTGCACCTGTGGTTGATTGTACACTACCGTCTGCCATAAATATTATTTTTAATTAATGAAAAAAGATTGATTAAGATTCTTGTTGTTTTTGTTGGAATGTGATTACGATAAATTCAGCTGGTCTAACAATAGCAACTCTAACTGAAATTCTCATAATACCATCCAAAATATCATTAGGTGTCATTGTTTCACCCAATCCAACTTGAACGTCATATGCTTGTTCTGGTGCAGCACCCGCTAAGGCACCCACTTTCCATAAGCCAAATAAGAAACTATTTACCATAGTTCTAATAGTGCTCCATGTTCCAGAATCGTTTGGTTCAAATACATAAGTTCTAGAAGCTAACTTTAATGATTGTTCAATCATAATTAAAGTACGTCTAACGTTAATGTATCTCCAATCTTGGCTGTTACCATCTAGGGTTCTTGCACCCCATACCAAAGTACCAATTCCAATAAATGGACGAATTACGTTCACTGATTTTCCTGCCATAACATCAACGTTCAAGCTTTCTTGTTCTTCACTTGAAATATTAATAGTTGGCGTGTTTACCATAGAAACTGAAACGTTAGCTGGTGCTTTCCAAACACCTCTAGCTGTATCAACTAAAGCATAGATACCTGCCATTGCTGGTGAAGGAGGTAATATATTTAATTGAGATCTAATTTCATTTGTAACATGAATAAAAGTAGGACTTGCTGCTTTTAATGCTTGGTTATAGTTTTGTTTATCCGTATCATTTGGTGTTCCAATTGATTTGAATTTTTTTACAATTTCTTTAGCAGAAGGCTCCGGTAAAAGTTCTTCTAAATTTATACTAGCATCAATATTTTCAAAATTAACATCAGTTGGAGTTACGATACTAGTTTTTAACCAAGGATAGTAAGCTGCACCATAGTTTAAATTGTTAACACCAATTGCTTCTCTGAATTCAGTGACAGTTTGTGTAGTACTTGATTTGCTATTCACTAAATCAAATATTCCAAAACGACTTTGCGTTTTTGCACAATGGTTTAAAACCTGCTGATAAACGCTATAAGCAGCTTCAGCGCCTAACGCAATAATATCAGGGATTACAATTAATGTTGGTTCATATTCTTTCTCCAATAATGCAAATGGATTTGGTGTTTTTTCACTTCCTAAAAAATCAGAAACTGAAATTTCAAAACCTTCTGGTTTGTCACCATAAAGGCCTACTGGCAAAATGTAACAATCACTTCCACCATTTGAATAAAATAATTTCATTGAGTTAAATAACAATGCTGTATTATTATTATTAATTTTTACAGCCATATCAACCCCATTTAAATTAAAACAATCATCACCTGCTGCTGCTGGAACAACGGTAAATTTTGATTTAAATCCTGCACCAAAAATTTCAACATACTCGGCAAATGATGCAATTTTTGTAGCTTGATGAAGTAAAGATTTGCCAGCTCTAGTGGCTATTTCTGTGTACCCAATAAAAACTGGGATTGCAGTTCCAACGGCTACAGCCGAACTAGGAAAAGCGTTTTTTTCTTCGATGTAAACACCGGGAGTCATTAATTTTGAGGCCATTTGATTTTTTTTTGAAGCGAGTTATAAATTAGATACCGTTGTTGTATTAGAAGTCTAATTTAGATTAATTTCTAATAAAAATATAATTTTCAATATTAACAAGATACTAACAATTTTTGCGCGCGGAAATTGAGTGATTAATTGTTTTTGTTGGGTTTAATTTGAACTGAATTTAATTATAAATATTCCCGTATTTGAAATATCACCTGGCTGTAGGCTTGATAAATCAATCAGTAGGTTTTTCCCCTTTTGCTTCCACACAATTTTCGCCGTACTGCCCAATATAGAAGTTTGAGTATTTACCGGAAGTTGAACATTTTTAAGTGTGATGCTTTTTTTATACGAGGGTAGTATGCAATAAAAATCCTTACCTTTTTTTGTAAAAAACGATTCGATAAAGGCACTATCCTTATGTGGAACAACCAAATCGGCTACCCTATAATCCGACATAAAGCTTGCTCCTTTTTTATTAGGCATGATGCCATCACTCCATTGTGAAGCTTGATTCCAGGCAGTTGTGCCATAAATGGCTTCTCCATTTATTTTTAACCAGTCCCCCATATCTGATAATCGCTGCTGCATAATTACAGGAATGTTTCCGTCGGCATCAGGACCTATGTCTAATAAAAAATTGCCACCTCTAGAAACTAAGTCACACAACATTAATATTAATTCATAACTAGATTTATAATCTTTTAATTGTTCTTTTCTATTATAGCCGTAAGACAATCCAACACCCTGGCTTTCTTCCCATACAATACTTGCATCCATACCGCTGCCATATTCTGATGTAGTATACATCGCACCGTGATTTTTTTCTCTTGTATTATTACCCCATCTATCATTTACTACAACATGATCCTTAACGGGAGATTCATTAAATAGCCAAGCTAATATTTTTGGACTTTGCCATGCGGTGTCTGATAAGTCCCACTCACCGTCTGAAAAGATAATGGATGGTTTATATTTAGTAACCAGGTCTTTAAACTGTGGAATCATGTGTTTTTCTACATATGCTTTTTTATCATGAAGCCACATTGGATTAAACCACTCGTATAATGAATAATAATATCCCATTTTGAGTCCAGCATTTCTAACTGAATTCGTAAGGTCACCCAATAAATCACGATGGGGCGTTCCTGTTACTGAATTCCATGGTCTATTCCAATTCTTATCAGCTTCTTGGCTATTCCATAAACTATATCCATCATGGTGTTTGGAGGTTAGCACTACATATTTTGCACCTGACTTTTTAAATAAGTCTGCCCATTGATCAGGCTCAAACATTTCCGCCTTAAACATGGGTTCAAATTGAGTATATGCAAAACTGCTTCCATAATTTTTATCATGAAATGCAATAAAATCCTTTTGTTTTTCATAAAGTCTATGCCAATACCACTCAGCATAACTATAACCATTATTTCGAATGGTTGGCGCATAAGCTGGAACAGCGTAAACGCCCCAATGTATAAATATTCCAAATTTGTCCTGATTAAACCATGCTGGAATTTTTCTCGTATTTAACGACTCCCAATTCGCATCAAATTTTTGAGCTTTGACTGTAGTAGTAAGCGCTAAGCTTAATAGCAACAATAAGAAAAACGATTTTTTCATAAAAAATAAATTATAAAATTACCAACATAATTAATGTCAAATTATATTCATTAAATTTACTGAACACTTTAGTATGAAACCTATTTTTGCATTACTATTTTTAATTTGTGCAAACTACACTTACAGTCAATCAATGAAAATTAATTTATGGCCTGATGGAAACATTCCATTGAGTATTAAAAACATCTTACAGGAGCAGATAGAAAGCACCGACATGGTAAGAATTGGTAAAGTTCAGGTTCCGCAAATTGAAGTTTATTTACCTAATAAAAAAAGTGCCACTGGGCAGGCTGTCATTATTTGTCCTGGGGGCGGTTATGCTATATTGGCATACGATTGGGAGGGAACGGACATTGCTAAACTCTTAAATGCAAAAGGCATTGCTGCTTTTGTTTTAAAATATCGTTTACCAGATCCACTGTCAAGCACAGCGCCCGATCGGGTTCCATTAATGGATGCCCAACAGGCCATGCGCATTGTTCGCGCGCGCGCGGCTGAGTGGAACATAATGCCCAACAAAATTGGCATCATGGGATTTTCTGCAGGAGGGCACTTAGCTTCAACAATCTCAACTCATTTTGATGAAGACACAAGACCAAATTTTAGCATTTTAATTTATCCTGTAATTTCAATGGATAAAAACATTACCCATACTGGATCTAGAAATAATTTAATTGGAAACAATCCATCCGATGTGATAATAAAATTATATTCCAATGAATTACAAGTAACCTCTAATACACCTCCCACTTTTTTAATTCATGCTACCGACGATGATGTCGTTCCTGTTGAAAATAGTTTATTGTATTACCAAGCACTTAAAAAAAATAAAGTGTCTACCGAGATGCATATTTATCCTACAGGTGGACATGGTTTTGGACTTGCCAACGGAAATAAATCACTTGAAACCTGGTCTAACTTATTAATCGAATGGATGAGGGGGTTAAATAAATAAAACCTTTTATTGTTTATATAAATACAAAATGAAAGCACACAATTACAAAATATTCTTTTTCATTATACTACTTTTCTTTTTTAGTAAAACGCAGGCGCAAATTTATGATTCCGTTTTAAATGTTTATGACGAACAATTTCCTCATGAAAAAATTCATATGCATTTTGATAGAACTATCTATAATGCTGGTGAAACAATTTTTTTTAAGTTGTATTTATTATCTGGAATCGAGTGGTCAAACTTAAGTAAAAATGTTTATGTTGATTTTTATGACGACAATGGTAAGTTTTTAAAAGAAACAACAGCTCCGCTTTTCCAATCTTCATCAAAGGGAAGTTTTGATATACCACAAGATTTTAGTGGAGATTTTATTCATGTTAAAGCCTATACGCGTTGGATGTTAAATGATGATAGCATTTATTTATATCAAAGAAATATTCCCATTAATATTGGTAAAGCAGCTAAACAAAAAATTGTAACGAATAAAATAACAAGGGTAGATGTTTTTCCTGAGGGTGGTGTTTTAGTGAATGACTTAAAAAGCAAGGTGGCTTTTAAAGCAACCAATGCCTTTGGTTTGCCTGTTTTTATAAAAGGATTATTAATAAACAATAAAAATAAAGTACTTGATACTTTAAAGGTATTGCATGATGGAATGGGTTCGTTTAAATTAAAACCTGTTGCAGGAGAAAGCTATCAATTAAACTGGACAGATGAGAATGGCCAAAAAGGAACAACCAACATTGCACCAGCAACCGAGTCGGGTGTGATTATGAGTGTTACTATGGATATTGATAAAGCTAATGTAATTGTGGAAAGAAATATGGTGGTGCCTGATAATTTCAAAAAAATGAAATTACTTGTTCATCAAAATCAACATCTAATTTATACCGTTGAATTTAAAGGAGAGGAACGATTGGCACAAAAAGCAAGTTTACCTATTGACGAATTTCCTACAGGCGTAGTTCAGTTTTCATTATTTACAAATGATTGGTTACCAATTGCAGAAAGAATTATTTTGGTGAACAATAGATTACATGAATTTAATGCACAGGTGTCGGTGTCAATTTCAAATTTAAATAAACGTGGTAAAAATGTAATTGAATTATATGTAAAAGACACTACCATGGCAAACATGTCCATGTCCATTACAGATGCATCAGTTGTTTTACCCGAGCAACAAAATATTTATTCTGATTTTTTATTATGCAATGATATTAGGGGTAAAGTATACAATCCGGCTTATTATTTTTCAAGTGATGCGGATAGTGTTGCTTCACATTTGGATTTGGTAATGTTAACGAACGGGTGGAGAAAATTTGATTGGGAAAAAATTAAAAAAGGTATTTTACCAACGCAGGTTTATCCCAAAGAAACGGACCTTATGAGAGTGGGGGGCAAGGTTTATAGTAGCGCTGCGTCAAAGGTGGGCGATGGATTGTTATTAAACTTAATTATTCTTGGTAAAGATAGCAGCAAAAAAATGTTGTTTTTACCGGTTGGTAAGGATGGTGGTTTTGGAGATAATACCGCTTTTTTTAATGACACTTCAAAAATTTATTACTCCATCAATGGAAAGCCAAAAAATAGTTCCTTCGTAGTGCGTTTTGAAAATGGATTATTAGACCCCAATTTTTCAAAATTAAATTTAGATGCCGATCGTTTTAATAATTCTTGGAGTGATAGTCTTGCTAAATTGAAATTAAATGCCATTTTAATAGAACAAGAAAGACAAAAAAAATTATTAGCATCCATGACTTTAACTGAAGTAATTGTTAGATCAAAAACCAAGTCGCCGGTTCAAATTTTAGATGAAAAATATACCTCTGGTTTATTTGCTGGTGGCGATGCCATCTCTTTTGATTTGTCTGCTGATGCAAATGTGATTGCAGCTATTGACATCTTAACTTATTTACAAGCTAGAGTTCCCGGCCTATCCATTACAACGGGTGGGTCTCGGCCTTCAGCCACTTGGCGTGGTGCTAATACTGATTTCTTTTTAAATGAATTCAATACCTCTATTGATCAAGTAAGAAACATACCAATTACCGACATCTCCTATATAAAAGCCATAAGGCCGCCCTTTTTTGGATCGGCTGGTGGTGGAAGCGGCGGGGCCATAGCAATTTATACTAAACGCGGTGGTAATACTAAGGGTGGCAATGATAATAAAAAGGGAATGGAATATGCGGTGCTTGGAGGCTACTCGGTTTTTAAAGAATTTTTTAATCCAAACTATGATAAGCCAGCTGAAAATTTTGAAGTTGATAATCGTGCAACCATTTATTGGAATCCTTATTTATTAACAAATAAAAAGAGTTCAAGAGTTCGAATAGAATTTTTCAACAACGATATCAGTAAAAAATTACAAATTGTTTTAGAGGGTATCAATGCAAGTGGAAGATTGGCAAGGGTGGTGAAATATATAGAATAAGGAAGATTTGGATCAAAAAAAACCCCCAACTTTCGTTGAGGGTTTGTGGCACCACCCGGGCTCGAACCGGGGACACAAGGATTTTCAGTCCTTTGCTCTACCAACTGAGCTACAGCGCCATCGGATAATTTATCCTTCCAATAATATTGCTATTACCGGGCAGCAAATATAGGCCAGCGCGCCTTAAATAGCAAAAAAATAGGCTTGTTTATTGAAAATCAGTGTAAAATGGCTCCCATTTGCCCGTTTACACAACAACGGCAACTACAAAAAAACTTATCATTATTAATACCAATCCAGCCCATTGTTTTAAGCTTAAGCGCTCTTTAAAAAACATAAAGCCTAACAATACTGACAATAATTGGCTGCTTATGATTAAAATATTAATAACCATAATGGGAAGGTACTGATAGGAAATATTAATCGCAAGACCACCAGCAACTAATAAAATACCTTGTACAATATAGGTTTGAATATGTACCGACTTTAAATAATTAAATAATTGTCCCAATAATCCATCGCGTACAATAAGCACAAAACCAAACAACATAGCGGTGGTTTCAATCACAAAACTAAAACCAAGTGGGCCCCACCAACTAATTGGAAATTTATATAAAGCATAGGAGCTACCCCAAAAAAAACTGGATGCTAATCCATATAACACACCCATCTTTTGTTCTTTAACTGTTGCGTGTTGAGAACCGTCAATATACAACAACAACAAACCACCCGTTGATAATATAAATGCATATAGGTAAGGCATTTTCCAAATTTCACCAACTACAAATACCGCTGTTAAAATGGTAAACACCTTTAGTGCAGACACCGGAACCACAAGGCTTACCGGCGCTTTTTGAATACCGCGTAAAAAAAACATTAGACCAAAAATATTAAAAATACAAATGGCTATGGTGTAAAGTAATTGTTGATCAATGGCTAATGGACGAACCGTCCACCCAGCAAATGCAGTATGATTTCTAAAGCCAAAATATAAAGTAGCAAAAAATAAGGATGCAAAAATGCCACGAAAAAACATGCCTATTTGATAGGGAATTGTTTGCGTTACTTTTTTCCAATAAGCATTGCTTATCGCAAAACAAAAAGCGCCAATTAAAACAAATAAAATACCCATTTTAGTATTCACAATTGTTTGGAGTCCTAGCAAAAGCAATTACATCTCTAATATTGGTCATGCCGGTTACAAATTGAACCATTCGTTCAAAACCTAAGCCAAAACCCGCATGTGGTACACTTCCAAACCTTCGTGTATCTAAATAATAGCTCATCTCTTCTAAGGGAATATGCATGGCATTCATTCTTGCTTCTAACCTTTCTAATCGTTCTTCTCTTTGTGATCCACCTACAATTTCGCCAATACCCGGTGCTAATATATCCATAGCGGCAACGGTTTCTTTTCCGGGCTCACAGCCATCATTCATGCGCATATAAAATGCTTTAATAGCGGCAGGATAGTTGGTTACAATTACTGGCTTTTTAAAATGTTGCTCCACCAAGAATCTTTCGTGCTCGCTTTGCAAATCAATTCCCCACTTCACATCATATTGGAATTTCTTTTTCTTATAATGATTACTATTTAATAAAATATCAATGGCTTCTGTATAAGTGATTCTTTCAAATCCATTCTCTGAAACAAATTTTAATTTTTCGATTAATCCCAAGCCACTTCTTTTTTCTGTTGGCAATTGTTTTTCTTCCTCAGCTAAGCGTCCATCTAAAAATTGTAAGTCATCGGCATTATGTTGCATAACATATGCAATCAAATGTTTAATAAAATCCTCTGCTAAATTCATGTTGTCTTCTAAATCATTAAACGCCACTTCGGGTTCAATCATCCAAAATTCCGCTAAGTGTCTTGTCGTATTTGAATTCTCGGCACGGAAAGTAGGACCAAATGTATAAATGTCTGAAAACGCCATAGCGCCTAGCTCTCCTTCCAGTTGACCACTCACGGTTAGGTTGGTACTCTTACCAAAAAAGTCCTGTGTAAAATCAATTTCACCAGCATCATTTTTTGGTGCACCCTCTAATGGAAGTGTGGTTACGCGAAACATTTCACCTGCACCCTCGGCATCACTGCTTGTAATAATGGGAGTGTGTAAATATAAAAAGCCTCTTTCATTAAAAAATTGGTGCACGGCAAACGCTAGGGAGTGACGAATGCGAAATACCGAACCAAAGGTGTTGGTTCTAAAACGCAAATGTGCCTTCTCTCTTAAAAATTCTAAAGAATGTTTTTTAGGTTGCAATGGATATTTTTCGGCATCACTATCTCCTAAAATTTCAATACTTGTTGCTTTTACTTCAACGGTTTGTCCTTTCCCCTGGCTCTCTACTACAACCCCTTTTACTTTTAAAGAAGCACCCGTTGTGATACGTTTTAATATAGCATCGTCAAATTCGCCTAAACCGGCAACTACTTGAACATTATTATTGGTACTTCCATCATTCAATGCAATAAACTGATTATTACGAAAAGTTCGCACCCACCCCATAACTACTACCTCAGAACCCACTGCACTAGCAGCGTCATTGCCCATGAGCAATTGTTTAATTTTTACTCTTTGATTGAACATATTACTTGTTTGTACTATTTGGACAACAAAGATAACCTATAAAAAATTGTTTTTTTATTGAAAAAGGGCTTAACATTGCAATAGAAAGTAGCGAAGTTCACTTTATTTATATCGCTCATCATAATAAGAGGTCCTATAATCTGGACCAATATTTCAAAACAAGATGTTCAAAAGCCCCAGAACTTGATTCGATTTTTTAATAAATTATAAGATTTACAGTGCAAGAAAAAGACGACAAACCAAAAAGAGGTCGCAAGCCCGTTGCTGCGCCAACCACAAAGTCCCCAAAAACCGAGAAACCTGGTCCAACAAAGGAAGAAGCCGAAGCTCCTGCTAGAGCTAGAAAGCCTATTGCTAAAAAAACGGCAGTAAGCGAAAATGAAAACCCTGGTCAAAGTATTGACGATAAGGCTTCTCAAATTGCTGCTCAATTATTTGGTGATGAAAGTGCGGCAAGCACAACTGCTCCTGTTGCTGCTACTACTAGTCCAGAAAATCAACAAGAAGGCACTGATCCACAAACCGGTCAACCTACTAATCAAAATAATGGTGGGCAACAAAATAATGAAAATACAGGCCAGAGGGGTCCAGGTCAAGGTCAACACCAAAATCAACGTTTTCAACAACCCAAAAAAGAGTCCGCTTTTAATATTGAATTTGATGGTGCTATTCCATCGGAAGGTGTTTTAGAAATGATGCCTGACGGTTATGGCTTTTTAAGAAGTTCGGATTATAACTATTTATCTTCTCCCGATGACGTATATGTTTCACCATCTCAAATAAAATTATTTGGTTTAAAAACTGGAGATACGGTGCAGGGTTCTGTGCGTCCTCCAAAAGAGGGTGAAAAATATTTTGCATTAACAAAGGTTGATTTTGTTAATGGTAAAAAACCAGATGAAATTCGCGATCGGATTCCGTTTGATTATTTAACGCCTTTATTTCCTTTTGAAAAATTAAATCTATATACAAGTGCAAATAATTATAGCACACGTATCATGGATTTATTTACTCCCATTGGTAAAGGCCAACGTGGTTTATTAGTAGCGCAACCAAAAGTGGGTAAGACCATGTTATTAAAAGAAGTTGCGAATGCGATTGCCGCTAACCATCCTGAATGTTATTTAATGGTCGTGTTGGTGGACGAACGTCCCGAGGAGGTTACCGATGTAGAGCGTTCAGTAAAAGCAGAAGTAATTGCTTCTACTTTTGATGAGCCTGCTGAAAAGCATGTTAAGGTTTCTACCATGGCTTTACAAAAAGCAAAGCGTTTAGTTGAGTGTGGACATGACGTTGTTATTTTATTAGATTCTATCACGCGTTTAGCGCGTGCTCACAATACGGTGGCTCCAAGTTCGGGTAAGGTATTATCGGGTGGGGTGGAAGCAAACGCGATGCAAAAACCAAAACAATTTTTTGGTGCTGCACGTAAAATTGAAAACGGTGGATCACTTACTATCATCGCTACAGCCCTTGTAGATACTGGTTCTAAGATGGATGAAGTAATTTTTGAAGAGTTCAAGGGTACTGGTAATATGGAATTAGTATTGGATCGTCGATTAGCCAATAAGCGTATTTTCCCTGCCATTGATTTAACAGGTTCAAGTACGCGTCGTGATGATTTATTGTTATCAGCTGATGTGTTACAAAGAATGAATATTTTACGTTTATTCTTAAATGATATGAACACCGACGAAGCAATGAATGAATTATTAAAACGCATGCGCGGCACAAAAGACAATGAAGAATTTTTAGCGAGCATGAATCGTTAGGACAAATCATATGAGGAAAAACAAAAAGGCGCTTTATAAAAATATAAGCGCCTTTTTATTTAGTCCTTGAAATAATTATTATTCTCTATTTCTTCACGCACTTTGTCTGGTACCAAGTATCTAATTGTGATTCCTTCTTTGCGATTGTTACGAATAAGTGTAGCAGATAATTCCAACATAGGCGCTTCTAAATAAGTAAGCTTTGCTCCATATGTTTCAGTAATTTCAAAACCTGGACGACGATATACAATGAAGCTATAATTTTTTATAAGCGTTTCAAAGTTTTTCCATTTCGGTAAATTTTGAAAACTATCTCCACCCATAATCACCGAAAATTCATGTTGCGGATATTGCTCGGTTAAATAGGCAAGTGTATCAATTGTATAGGACGGTTTGGGCAACTTAAATTCAATGTCAGAAACTTTTAATTGCGGATCATCTTCAATGGCTAGGTTGGCTAAATGTAGTCGGTCGTATTCGTTTAATAAACTGCTTTGTGATTTATGCGGATTTTGAGGAGACACCACCAGCCACACCTGCTTAAGGTCTGAATGATTAGCAATATAACTTGCCACCATTAAGTGTCCATTGTGAATGGGATTAAAACTACCAAAAAATAAGCCTATTTTCATTTTAAAGCATTGATTGTCAATTATTTAACGTTGTTTTCTGGCGTAATTAAAATACTTTCCGCTTCGTCCATTCTTAGGCTTAATTGATACCCGGCCACCGATATGCTTATCGGATCACCCAATGGTGCAATTTGCTCCACGGTAATATATTCTCCGGGAATACATCCCATTTCCATTAACTTTAAAAATATTTCATCATTTTCAAAAGAATGAATAACGCCGGATTGACCGATATGTAGCTCAGATAATTTCTTCATGATAGAATACAAAGATAGTTTCCTTTCCCGCCAAATACTTACGAAATTTGGAGCAATAATTTTGCGTATTATTCGTATAAATATTTGAAAGACATACCACTATGTGCATGACCATATTCTTTAATAAAGCCGACAAGACCATGACCCTTGGCAATCGGTTGGCCCTAAAGGCCTTTCTCGAAAAGCAAATGAAAAAGGAGGGGGTTCAAATTGAATGCTTACAGTATGTTTTTTGCTCCGATAAATACTTATTGAATATAAATAAACAGTTTTTAAATCACGATTACTATACAGATATCATCAGCTTTGACCTATCAGAAACAAGGGGTCAATTAATTGGAGACATATATATAAGTGTAGATCGTGTAAAAGAAAACGCCAAAACCATTAAAACCACCCAGGGAGATGAGTTATTGAGGGTCATTTTTCATGGCGCCCTCCATTTTTGTGGGTACAAGGACAAGAAGCCCGCAGACGCCAAACTAATGAGGGCAATGGAGGACAAGTGGTTGAAGGCATATTTGAAACTGAGGGGGTAGTGCGTTTATATAAATGTTCCACATGGAACATTCAATTAAAACTACCTCTATTATCAGAAGCTGCGCTTCTTCTCATGGAACACTCTAGATGAAATAGAAAGAAATGCTATTTCGAGCGAACTTTGAGCAAAGCGATAGAGAGCCGAGAAATAGACATTTTTTCTATTGATTATATTGAAATACGAAAATTATAATATAGTGTTCCACATGGAACACTATATTAAAGATTACCATCTTATCTTTGCAACCTTATGTTTCCAAAATACAATGTCATAGTAGTAGGTGCCGGTCATGCCGGTTGTGAGGCAGCTGCAGCTGCGGCCAACATGGGTAGCAAGGTTTTACTAGTAACCATGAACATGCAGACTATTGCTCAAATGAGTTGCAATCCTGCTATGGGTGGAATTGCCAAAGGACAAATTGTAAGAGAAATAGATGCACTTGGTGGGTATAGTGGTATTGTGTCAGATTTAAGTACCATCCAATTTAGGATGCTAAATAAAAGCAAGGGCCCGGCCATGTGGAGTCCAAGGACCCAAAACGACAGACACTTATTTGCATCCAAGTGGAGAGAATTATTAGAACAGACGCCAAATGTAGATTTTTACCAAGACTCGGTAAATGAACTAATAATTAAAAATGGTAAGGCTTGTGGAGTAAAAACAAGCTTGGGGCACTTAATTGAATCGGACGCCGTAGTCATAACAAGTGGAACGTTTTTAAATGGCATCATGCATATTGGTGAAAAACAAATAGGAGGAGGGCGTGTTGCAGAGAAAGCGGCTACCGGAATTACGGAACAATTGGTTTCATTTGGTATGGAGTCGGACAGGCTTAAAACTGGAACGCCGCCAAGGGTGGATGGCAGAAGCTTGGACTATTCTAAAATGGAAGAGCAAAAAGGTGACGAAGAGGTGGTTGGATTCTCCTATTTGGATGTACCAAGGGTTAAACCTGAGCAACAAAGATCTTGTTGGATTACCTATACCGACACCATCGTACACGATATTTTAAAAACCGGATTTGATCGTAGCCCAATGTATGCTGGTCGTATTGAGGGTGTTGGTCCAAGATACTGTCCAAGCATTGAAGATAAAATTAATCGCTTTGCTGATAGAGAAAGACATCAGTTATTTGTAGAACCGGAGGGGTGGAATACGGTTGAAATATATGTAAATGGATTTAGTACAAGTTTACCAGAAGAAGTACAATACGAAGCGCTTCGTAGAGTTCCTGGTTTTGCCAATGCTAGAATGTTTAGGCCGGGATATGCTATTGAATATGATTTCTTTCAGCCTACACAATTGAAATATACGCTTGAGACCAAGGCGATTGATAACCTTTATTTCGCAGGTCAAATTAATGGTACCACGGGTTATGAGGAAGCTGCCTGTCAAGGTATTATGGCTGGCATGAATGCGCACTTAAAAATTTCAAACCTTGCGCCATTTATATTACATCGTAGCGACGCCTATATTGGTGTACTAATTGACGACCTAATTAGCAAGGGAACGAACGAACCCTATAGAATGTTTACCTCTCGTGCCGAGTTTAGAACATTATTAAGACAGGACAACGCCGACATTAGATTAACAGGAATAGGTTACAAATTGGGTTTGGCAAAAAAAGAAAGAATGCGTCGCGTAGATCTAAAGAATAAGGAAGTTTTAGATATTAGAAATACACTTAACGCCCACTCGGTGGAGCCACAGGAAATAAATGAATTTTTAACATCGGTAGATTCTGCACCTTTGAATGAAAAACAAAAAGTCTCTAAACTGTTGCTACGACCCAATCTTAGCTTGCAACAAATTTTAGAAAACAGTATTGAATTGAGGGAGAAACTAATTGATAAAGAAACCGAATTTTTAGAACAAGCAGAGATTCAAATAAAATATGAACGCTATATCGAAAAAGAAAAAGAAATCGTCGATAGAATGGCATCCTTAGAAAACTTAGTAATTCCAGAAACATTTGATTACGATAAAATAGCTGCGCTTTCAATTGAAGCACTACAAAAGTTTAAAAAAATTAGGCCCATCACCATTGGTCAAGCAAGTCGAATTAGCGGTGTCAACCCTAGCGATGTACAAATATTAATGGTTTATATGGGCAGATAATCAAAGGCCTTCAACCATCCATCAAAAAATGAAATTTGTACTTTTTTGCATTCAAGTATTTTAGTAGCTTTAGAATATTCTATCATTATTAAATACTGTCGCGCATGAAGAGGATTTTTTTATGGCTAACCCTGCTTAGTGTAAGTGTTATGTCAAAAGCACAGGAAACCTTCCCGATAAACGGAGTAAGGGACATTCGCTCGGGTTTGTATGCATTTACAAACGCGACCATTGTGCAAAATGCAACATCTAAAATTGAAAAAGGAACCCTCCTTATTAAACAGGGAAAAATTATTGCAGTTGGGCAAAACGTGGCAGTTCCTGCAGATGCGGTAGTTGTTGATTGTAGTGGTAAATTTATTTACCCGTCTTTTGTTGATGCGTATACTAATTATGGTGTAGGTACAAACTCAAGACCAGCTGGTGGTTTTAATTATGGAGCACCTGCACAATTTGTATCTAACAAACCGGGTGCATACAATTGGAACCAATCAATTAAACCAGAGACAAATGCTTATGAAATATTTGCAGCTGACGAAGCAGGCGCAAGTGTTTATAGAGCAAATGGATTTGGTACCGTGTTTACTCATGTTAAAGATGGTATTGCGCGCGGAACGGGTGCAGTAGTTACGCTTGCAACACACGACACGCATCAAGCATTAATAAAAACAAAAGCAGCGGCGGTTTATTCATTTGAAAAGGGTTCGTCAACACAATCCTATCCTAGTAGTTTAATGGGTAGCATATCACTTCTACGTCAAACATATATTGATGCAAAATGGTATCAAACAAAACCAGCTACAGAGGGTACTAATCTTTCATTAGATGCATTTAACGCAACCCAATCATTACCTCAAATATTTGCGGCTGATGATAAGTGGTCAACATTAAGGGCTAACAGAATTGGCGCCGAATTTGGAATTCAATATATTTTAAAGGGTGGCGACAATGGCTACCAAAGAATTGAAGAATTAGCAAAAACAAAAGCCTCCTTTATTATTGGAATAGATTTTCCTGTAGCAATGGATGTAGAAGATCCGAATGATGCAAGATTTGTTTCTTTGGCAGATATGAAACACTGGGAATTAGCACCCACTAATCCTGCTGCTTTTGAAAAAGCAAACATTCCTTTTAGTATTAGCGTTTCAGAAATGAAAGACTCAAAAACATTTTTTGCAAATTTGAGAAAAGCAATTAGCGCTGGATTATCAGAAGCAAAAGCACTAGACGCACTTACAAAAACACCAGCTACACAAATAGGTGTTTATGATCAAGTGGGTTCGGTTGAAACGGGTAAGTGGGCTAATTTTATTATTACCACCGAACCGGTATTTTCTAGTACTTCAAAAATTATTGAAAACTGGGTACAGGGAAAAAAATATGTGGTGAATGGATCTGAGTGGACAAATCTTTCGGGAAAATATAAATTAACTATTGTTAACGCTGGAGTAAATACAGATTATAATTTGGAGGTGAAAAAAGATTTAACAGCTTCCATAATTAATGCAGATACCTTATCAGCAAAATTATCGGTAAACGAATCGTTCATAAAACTAAGCTTCCCTTCTAAAAAAGGAAGAGGTGCCGAACAAATTAGATTGGGTGGGGTAATTGTTGGTGGAAACTGGAATGGTGTTGGAACAGACGCTCTGGGAAATAAAACAACCTGGACTGCTACACTTGTTGGTCAGCTTGCAGCTGCGGCTGAAAAGAAAAAGGATGCTGATTCAACAAAAGCATTGGCAAAGATTACTTATCCGTTTTTAGGATTTGGGAATGAAACAATTCCTAATCAAGAAACTATCTTAATTAAAAATGCCACCGTTTGGACTAGTGAAAAAGAGGGTGTTTTACAAAATACCGACGTTTTAGTTAAGGGTGGTAAAATCGCAAAGGTTGGTAAAAACCTTTCTGATGCAAGTGCAAAATTAATTGACGGTACTGGAAAACACTTAAGCGCCGGTATAATTGACGAACACTCACATATTGCAGCGCTATCTATTAATGAAGGCGGCCAGTCTGTAACAAGTGAGGTGCGCATTGGAGACAACATGAATCCAGAAGACATAAATATTTATCGTCAATTAAGTGGTGGCGTTACTACCTCTCATATTTTACATGGTTCTGCTAATACAATTGGTGGTCAAACACAACTAATGAAACTACGCTGGGGTGCAACAGACGAAGGTTTGAAATTTGCTGGTGCTGATCCGTTTATAAAATTCGCCCTTGGTGAAAACGTAAAAAGAACAACTTCCACAAATAATAATCGTTTCCCCGATACAAGAATGGGGGTAGAAGAAGTTTTAAATGACGCATTTGACAGGGCTGTTGATTATCAAAAAGCAATGAAATCAAATCCAAATACAAGAAGAGATTTGGAATTAGATGCGTTGGTAGAAATTATGAACAAAAAGCGTTTTATTACTTGTCACTCCTATGTACAAACCGAAATAACTTATATGATGCGCGTGGCTGAAAAGTATGGCTTTAAAGTAAACACTTTCACACACATATTAGATGGTTATAAGGTGGCAGATAAAATGAAAGAGCACGGTGCAACAGCTTCAACATTCTCTGATTGGTTTATGTATAAAACAGAGGTACAAGACGCGATTGCATATAATGCTTCCATAATGCAAAAAGTAGGATTGAATGTTTGTATAAATTCAGATGATGCTGAAATGGCTAGACGTTTAAATCAAGAAGCGGGTAAGGTGGTAAAATATGGTGGTGTGTCTGAACAAGATGCATTTAATATGGTAACCATTAATCCGGCAAAAGCATTACACGTTGATGATAAAGTAGGTAGCATTAAAGCCGGCAAGGATGCCGACCTTGTTTTGTGGTCAGATAATCCTTTAAGCATTTATGCAAAATCATTATACACTATTGTTGATGGTGTAATTTATTTTGATCGTGAAAAAGATGCTGAAGTACGAAAAGTGGTAGCAGCTGAAAAAGCACGTTTGGTACAAAAAATGCTTGGCGATAAAAGAGCTGGTGCGCCGACAAGACCAGCAATGGCTAGCTTACAAACAACCTTACAATGTGCCGACCACGATGATCATGATGATTTGGCAACTATTTACGAAAACGAAAAAAACTAAAACATGCAAAAGAAATATTCTACTTTATTTATATTGTCTCTTGCATTGTTATGTAAAGTAACAAGTGCACAAGAAACAATTTATCCTGCGGGTCCTCAACAAGGCACAACCGCAATAATACATGCAACGGTTCATGTTGGAAACGGTACTGTTTTAAATGACGCAACAGTTGTATTTGAAAAAGGTAAAATTACGCAGGTGGGTGCCGGAATTGCAGCGCCTGCTAATGCTACAATCGTAGATGGTTCTGGAAAACAAGTTTATCCGGGATTAATTTTATCAAATTCTTATTTAGGATTAAAAGAGGTTGGAAGTGGTGTAAGGGGAAGTAATGACCTTGTGGAAATTGGCGAAAACAACGCAAGCATAAGGTCTCTAGTTTCTTACAATACCGATTCTAAAATCATTAATGTATTAAGAGCAAACGGAATCTTATTAGCACATGTGGCACCCGAGGGTGAGTTGATTGACGGACAATCAAGTGTTGTACAACTTGACGCTTGGAACTATGAGGATGCTGCCTATAAATCAGACATTGGTCAATTCATTGAGCTTCCTTCATTTGTTGTACGTCAAAGGGGGCGTGGTTTTGTACGTCAACCCCAAGCGGCAGATCCCATGAAAGAGGCTTTTAATAAAATAGAAACGATTAAGAAATTCTTCACAGAAGCAAAGGCATACTTACAAGAAAAAAATCATGCATCAAACAACTTAAAGTTTGAAGCAACACGAGGTTTGTTTGAAGGAAAACAAAAATTATTTGTTCGAGCTGACGAAGTAAAGCAAATACTTATTGCAATTGATATAGCTAAGGCTTTTGGATTTAAAGTAGTAATTGTGGGTGGCGCAGAAAGCTTTCAAATTGCATCCATTTTGGCGGCAAATAGTATTCCTGTAATTCTTGGTGCACAACACGCACTTCCAAATACAGAGGATGATGATGTTGACCAACCCTATAAATTACCGGCACAATTAACAAAAGCGGGCGTGTTGGTATCCATTAGCGATATGAGTGAAAATACCAAACAAAGAAACCTTAGCTTTAATGCGGGTACAGCAGCTACCTATGGATTGTCCAAGGAGGAGGCTTTAAGCGCAATAACGCTGAACAGTGCAAAAATTTTGGGTATCGATGATGTTACCGGATCCATAGAAACGGGAAAAGATGCCAACATTGTTATAAGCGATGGTGACATTTTAGATATGCGCGGTAATCAAATAACTAAGGCGTTTATTCAGGGTCGAGACGTTTCATTAGACAATAAACAAAAACAACTTTATGAGCGTTATAAATTTAAATACAAAATAAAGTAAGTAAAAATTTATAAACACCAATATTGATTGCTTGTTATAATTTACATCCCCTTCGCAAATGCGTTGGGGATGTTTTTTTTGTTACCTTAGCACTATGTCTAAAAAACTATATTTACTTGACGCCCTTGCGTTAATTTATCGTGCATATTATGCACTTATTCGCACTCCAAGAATTACCAGTACCGGCATTAACACTAATGCACAATTTGGTTTTACAAATACGCTTTTAGAGATAATTAAAAAAGAAAATCCTTCCCACATTGCTGTATGTTTTGATACACATGCACCGACTGAGCGTCACACTGATTTTACAGACTATAAAGCAAACCGTGAAGAGGCTCCCGAAGATTTACTAAGTTCTTTACCACATATCAAGGCAATTATTGAGGGCTTTAACATTCCAGTAGTTGAGTGTGATGGTTATGAAGCAGACGACGTAATTGGAACACTAGCTTGGCAGGCAGCCGACCTGGGTTATGAAGTTTATATGGTTACTCCGGATAAAGACTACGGTCAACTTCTTGTTAAGCCCAATGTTTATATGTGGAAGCCCCCGGCATTTGGAAATGAACGAGAGATTTTAGATGCAGAAAAAATTAAAGCGAAGTGGGATATTGAGCGCGTAGATCAAGTGATTGATATGCTGGGCTTGATGGGAGATGCTGCTGATAATATTCCAGGTATTCCTGGGGTGGGTGAAAAAACGGCAGCCAAATTATTAAAAGAGTATGATACGCTTGAGGGTGTTTTAGCTAATGCAGATAAGATAAAGGGTGCAATGGGTGAAAAGGTTCGCGTTGGTAAGGCGTCGGCTATCATGAGTAAAAAATTAGCTACGATTATAACCAACGTTCCTGTTCAATTTC
>CANETM010000004.1 GCA_947441205.1 Bacteroidota bacterium
GTTGAACTCATCATGAATAGACGCAAGCAAAATAGATAATAATGGCATTGTATAATTCAAACCGCGGTGGGATCATTCAAATTATTATTGGATTTGTATTCGTGCTTATTATTGGTCAGCTAATAAGTTTACAAATTTTTTCAAACAAGTATAAATTAGCAGCTGTTAATAATGCCATATTCAGAAAAATTATTTATCCTGACCGAGGCATTATATATGATCGACGAAAACGTGCATTGCTCGAAAATAGTATTAGTTATGATTTAGTTGTAATTCCAAATGAAGCAAAAGGAGTAGATACCGCTGCCTTATGTAATATTTTAAATATTAACAGCGAAGAGTACAACAAAAGAATGATTGAAGTTATCATTAAAAATACAAGAGTTAAAACGGGAATTTTTGAACCCTTTCTTTCTCCTGAATTATATGCACAATTAAATGAAAACTTATATCGCTTCCCCGGCTTCTCCTTAACGGAAAGGTCAATTCGCTCCTACCCATATAATACTGCCGAACATGTACTTGGATATGTTGCTGAAGTGGATGTTAATTTCCTAAACAAACATGAAGAGGAAGGTTATGAAATGGGAGACTATGCAGGAATGACTGGTTTAGAAAAACAATATGAAAATGTTTTAATGGGCCAACGTGGTGTGAAGCGATTTTTAAGAGATAATAAAGGAAAAATACAAGGTAGTTTTGAAAAAGGACAATTTGATACCTTGGCTGTGGCGGGTCGAAATTTATATACTAGTGTTGATGTTGAAGTTCAACAATTAGCTGAAAAATTATTGCAACATAAAATAGGTAGCGCAGTTGTGATTAATCCAAAAACTGGAGGGGTAATTGCAATGGCTTCTAGTCCGGGGTACAATCCAAACTTACTTACAGGTAATCAACGACGAAAAACTATTGGAATTTTATTAACAGATACGGCTCGTCCAATATATAATAGAGCAATCAAGGGTCAATATCCGCCAGGATCTACTTTTAAACCAATGGGTGCGATGATTGCACTAGATGAAGGACTTATTGAACCAACCTACGGTTACAATTGTAGAGGCGCTTATTTTACTTGCGGTGATCCCCGTAAATGTACCCATAACAATGTAGGTCATGCATCTAATTTACAAGTAGCTTTAGCAAACTCATGTAACTCCTATTTTTTACAAGTATTTAGGATGGCTGTAGATAATCCTAAATATCGCAATGCAAAAACAGGGTATTTGAAATGGAAGGAATATATGAACAGTTTTGGTTTTGGAAGAAAATTAGGCGTTGATTTACCAAGTGAAAACAAAGCAAACATACCTGATACAGCAGCCTATAACAAAGACTTTGGTAATCCAAAATATTGGAATAGTTGTTATATGTTAACATTAGGAATTGGACAGGATAGAATGACCGCAACCCCGTTACAGCTGGCAAATGCAATGGCATTAATTGCAAATGATGGTTTTTATTATACGCCTCATTTTGTAGATAGTATTGAAGATGAAGACCTTGATGATAAAGAACTATTATCAAAATTTAGAAAAAAACAAGAGGTAACAAAAATATCAGGTGACATTTACAAAGTAATTAAAGAAGGGATGCATGATGTAACCGTATATGGTACTGCAGCAGGAATTAAATTACCTGGGCATGAATATTGTGCAAAAACAGGAACTGCACAAAATCCTCATGGTAAAAATCACTCTATTTTTGTTTGCTTTGCTCCCAAAGATAATCCAACCGTTGCAGTTGCAGTAATCGTAGAAAATGCTGGGTATGGAGCTACTTGGGCGGGTCCCATTAGTAGTTTATTAATGGAAAAATATTTAAACGATACACTAACTGTTGAAAGCAAAAGAAAATCGGATGAGTTAGCAACTATCGATCTTATGCCACAATCCATTAAAGACTGGTATATAAGAAACAATAAGACCGATTTTTTAGCCCCAATTGAATATAACAATGATGAATTAAGTGATATTTGGGATATGGAAATGGTTTCAGAAAATAATTCATTAACAAAAAAATTATTGGACACCAATCAAAAAACTATAGACACCAATTCACAAAAGTCTACTCCAATGCCCATACCCGTCAAAAGTAAATTAAATAAAGACACTGGTGCATTACTAAATAACAAGAAAAAAAAGATACCAATCTCTAAAAATGTCAACCGCATCTAATCAAAATAGCTTTTCAAAAGGAACTGACTTGGCAGTTATCATACTTTATTTTGCGATGGTTGCCATTGGCATTATGTGCATATTTATGGTTGATTTTAATCCTAGTAATAATTTAAGTAATTCATTAGTTGCAGGTAAAAATAGTTATAGCAAACAAATATATTTTGCAATTTTTTGTGGCATTGTGGGTGTGTTTATTTTATTGATGGACAGTAAAGTATTTACAGCTTTAGCAAATATTTCCTACGTTGCCGGTATTGTCTTGATGCTGGCCACCTTTTTAGTAGGAAAAAATATAAATGGTTCAAAAAGTTGGATTCCTATTGCTGGCGGTTTTAACCTTCAACCCGCAGAGTTATGTAAAATATTTACTGCTTTATTTTTAGCTAAATTTATTTCAAAACCCGAAACTGATTTTACGAAAATAAAATCACACTTAGTAGCAGCGGGTATGATTGCGCTACCAGCTATATTGTCAATCATGCAGCATGAAATGGGTTTGGCATTAGTATATAGTGCGTTTTTGTTTGCAATGTATCGTGAAGGCTTACCTCCTATTATATTAATTGTGGCGTTGTCCTTTGCCATATTAGTAATTGCAACATTATTACTTGACCCAATGGTACTTGCCATTATACTTACGGTCATTGCTGCTATATTTATTAGTAGCATGCTTAAGAAGTTTAAAAAAAATAAGAACACAATTTTATTAATTATTGGAATATTGGCCATTTCCTTTGGTACCATACGATATGCTGTTCCGTACATTTTCAATAATGTGTTTGAATGTTATCAAAGTACGCGTATTTATAGTATGATCGGAAAGGAATACGATTGTAACCAAAATAATAAATCTGTTTCCATCACAGGTAAAAAGAACGGGAAAAAACCAGATGATTATAATGTAAAACAAAGTAAAATAGCCATTGGCTCAGGTGGATTTTGGGGTAGAGGTTTTTTAAAAGGAACCCAAACCAGAGGAAAATATGTTCCTGAACAAAATACTGACTTTATTTTTACGTCACTTGGTGAAGCATTTGGTTTTGTAGGAACCGCTACTTTTATGGGTTTATACTTATTTTTCTTGTTTCGAATTATTCGAATAGCTGAAAGACAAAGAAGTACTTTTTCAAGAGTATATGCTTATAGTGTTGTTGGAATATTCTTTTTCCATATTGCTGTGAATATTAGCATGACAATTGGTTTGTTCCCTGTTGTAGGAATTCCGCTTCCATTAATAAGTTATGGCGGATCCTCTTTATTAACTTTTACGGTACTTGTATTTATATTATTACGATTGGATGCTGACAGACAAATGGTTTTACGTTAAAATAATAATATGCGTATTTATCCATTATCAGAAGGCAGTTTTACGATTGATCATACAAAGGAATTTGTCCCATTTAACACTTCTATTGAGCATTTACAAAGTAGACCAAAAGGAAGTTTGTTAGTTGAAATTCAACCCTTTGTCGTAGTAACCGATAATGATATTATTTTATTTGATACAGGCTTGGGTTATTTCAACAACAGTGGTCAACTTCAGCTTCATGAAAATTTAATGAATATAGGTATTGATCCTTCAAGTATCACCAAAGTATTCATGAGCCATTTACATAAGGACCATGCAGGAGGTTTAAGTTACATTCATCCGATATATAATGAAAGGTTCATTAGTTTCCCGTACGCAAAATATTATGTGCAAAAAAGAGAATTCGATTTGGCTATGAGTGGACAAACTAGCTCTTATTTGGCCGCACAAGTAAGCATACTTGAAGAGTTTAGCGGCGTGGTGTGGTTAACAGAGGATGAAGGTATAGTTGATGATTTAATTCATTACAAATTAACTGCGGGACATAGTTTATATCACCAAGTAGCTTGGATAAAGGAAAAGGAAACTACCTTTTTTTATGGAGGTGATGAAGCCCCACAACTTCAACAAATGAAATCTAAGTTAGTTGCTAAGTATGACTTAGATGGAAAAAAAGCGATGGAATGGAGACAATTATGGTGGGAGCAAGGAAAAACGAATGAATGGACCTTTGCATTTTATCATGATATTGCCTTCCCTACCTATAAGCATAGTACATCTATATAAAACAAACATTCATTAGGAATCAATACTAGTAAGGCTTTCAAGCATCAATAAAATAATTGTAGTACCTTTAGGCTATTATCATGCCAAGTTCAATCAATAATTATTCTGGACAGTTTAGACGTAATGTATCCGATAAATATATTATTTACAATAGCTTATTCGCTGCACTTCCCTACTCAGGTATAGCTAATGTAGGTGCCTTACTTCCAATCATGCTCCATACATGTGAAGAGGGTTTTGCTAAAGAAAAATCGCCTGTTGAAATAATTGATTACTTTTTTGATCGTCAAACAGAAGTAAATACGGAAGAAGAAAAAATTGATCACTTGTTTAAGTATGTTCAGTACATGGAAAGACAGGTTGTTCTTTTTGATGCCATTGAAGACGCTGCTTTCACAACGGTTAATGATATGGAAGGAGCAGGAAGTATGAAATCATTGATAAGAGAAGCCTCCTTTACGGGTAAAAAACAAGCACTAAAAAATAAGTTGAAGGATTTTAAAGTTAGAATTGTATTAACTGCACATCCTACTCAATTTTACCCTTCTAATGTTTTAGGAATCATACATGATATGGGTGAAGCAATTGGTAAAAATGACTACAACACCATTAATCATTACATACAGCAATTAGGCTTAACGCCTTTTTTCAATAAAAAACAACCTACACCAACAGATGAAGCTTTGAATTTGATGTGGTATTTAGAAAATATATTTTACCATTCTATTGGCAATATTTATAACACCATTGTAAGCGAGGTTTTTAATAATGATTATGAAAGTAATAACCCATTTATAGAATTAGGGTTTTGGCCTGGCGGAGATAGAGATGGGAATCCATTTGTAAATGCTTCAACTACCATCAAGGTGGCACAAGCTTTAAGAAGCAGTATTATTGTTTGTTATTATAGAGATGTAAGAAAATTAAAACGCAAACTAACTTTTTCAGGAGTTGATTCTCTTATCAATTCATTAGAAGCAAGTTTATATGAAAATGTTTTTAGGCCAGATCAAAGTAAACCCATTACAGTTGAAGAAATTATAGGATGTTTAACAACAATTAGAAAAAAAATTATTGACGAGTATCATTCATTATACTTATCTAGACTAGATAGCTTATTAAATAAAGTACGCATTTTTGGAACACATTTTGCATCACTTGATATCCGTCAGGATAGTCGTATACATCGCCAAGTATTATTAGATGTAAATAAAGTTGTAAAAGAAAAAAGTGGAAAAGCTTTCTTGCCAGAAAACTACTTGGAGCTTTCTGCACAGGAGCAAATAGCATCCTTAACTCAAATAAAAGATAATATCGATTCTTCCATTTTAGTTGAGACAATATCTATTGATACAATTGAAAGTATTTATGCTATCAAAAAAGTGCAAGCAATAAATGGCATAGCAGGTTGTCACAGATATGTTATCAGTAATTGCCAGTCTGAAGTAAATGTAATGGAATTGTATGCATTGTTTAGACTATGTGGTTGGGATGAATATTTATCAAACATTGACATTGTTCCATTATTTGAAACTATCGATGACTTAGCGGCTTCGGAAAATATCATGCAATATTTGTATGAGCAACCATTATATGCTAAGCATTTAAGTAATAGGCAAATGCAGCAAACAATTATGCTAGGATTTAGTGACGGAACTAAGGATGGCGGCTATTTACAAGCAAACTGGAGCATATATAAATCGAAAGAAGTATTGACAAAAATTTCAAGAAAAAATAAAATTGCTGTGAAATTTTTTGATGGCCGTGGCGGTCCGCCAAGCAGAGGCGGTGGAAAAACGCATCAGTTTTATGCATCTATGGGCAACCAGGTTGAAAATGAAGAAATACAATTAACCATACAAGGACAAACCATTACTTCAAATTTTGGTACCATTAATTCATCACAATATAATCTTGAACAATTATTAAGTGCAGGTGTTGGTCATGAATTATTCTCTGATGCAAAATTGCAATTATCACAACAAGATCGTGTGTTAATGGAGGATTTGGGAAATATAAGTTATCAATCCTACCAACAATTAAAGGAACATAAATTGTTTCTACCTTATTTACAAAAATTTAGCCCATTAAACTATTATAGTAAAAGCAATATCGCTAGTCGACCTGCAAAAAGAGGTTCAAGTAATGAATTAAAATTTGAGGACTTAAGAGCCATACCATTTGTAGGAAGTTGGAGTCAACTAAAACAGAATGTGCCTGGTTTTTATGGTGTAGGTACTGCCTTGCAAGTGCTTAAAGAAAAGGGACAATGGAAGGAGGTACAATCATTATTTAATAATATTGGATTTTTCAAGACCCTTATTGACAATAGCATGATGAGTATGGTTAAATCTAGTTTTGCCATTACAAAATATATAGATAAGAACCCTGAATACACTGAAATTTGGAATCTTATAAAGGAAGAATTTAAATTAACAACCCAACTATATCTTGAATTAAGTAATACCAAAAGTTTAATGGAAAACGATACGGTTGCAAAACATTCCATTTTATTAAGAGACCGAATAGTATTGCCATTATTGACTATACAACAATATGCTTTGTGCAGAGTACAAGAGCCGACCATTGATGCTAATTTAAAAGCATCCTATGAAAAGCTTTTAACTCGGACTATGTTTGGTGTAATTAATGCAGCTAGAAATTCAGTTTAATAAATACTTTACAAAAAGCCGTAACTTATTTTAATTTTACTTTTCAGTAATTTATACTGGCGCTTTGGTGTCTTTCCATTTCCACAAATGCAAGCATGCATAAGTTTTATAAGGCTCCCATTTTTTTGATTTAGCAATCATTTTAACCTGCAGTTCTTTTTTAGTTGCATATTTTATTTTATAAAGCTTGATCATGGCCTGTTGTATTCCTAAATCATCGACAGCAAAAACGTTTTCATGTCCAAGGCTAAACATTAAAAGCATTTCAACAGTCCATCGCCCTACCCCTTTTATTTGAGTGAGTAATTCAATTACTTCCTCAGGTTGCATTTTATATAATTGCTTATCAGTGATTTCATGGTCTAAAAAAAATTGTGCAACATTTTGCACATAGGCAACTTTAGAATTACTTAAACCAATACTTCTCAATAGGGTTGAATCAGTCTCAAGCACTTGTTCGCAAGTAGGCTCTTTCCCATTGTACAAATCTAAAAAACGATCAAAAATAATTTTAGCCACTTTAGTACTTAATTGTTGACTTATGATACTTGCTATTAAACGAATGGGGGTGTTTTTTCGTCGCTTCAACTCATGGGTATCCTCCTTCAATATGTCGGCTAACTTAAGGTCCTTTTTTAAATGTGTTTTATAACTCATGCCACAAATTAGGGAGTTTTATTTATTTATCTTAACTTTTGATACGATTCAATATCAACATATATCTTTCAATAAAAACATGAATTTTTCAATATTTAAATGAACAATGAATTAATAAAACCATAAACAATGAAAAAAATTATTTTTATCATTACCCTTTTATTCGCACATAATTTAAATGCGCAAAACCAAGATACAAAAGCAATAAAAGCAATTTTGGATAATCAAATATCCGCATGGAATAAAGGAAATTTAGACGCTTTTATGGTAGGCTACTTAAACAGCGATAGCCTAGTTTTTATCGGAAAATCAGGTCCTAAGTATGGTTATAACAATACCTTGTTGAACTATAAAAAAAACTACCCCGATACAAGCCAAATGGGGAAATTAAATTTTGATATCTTAAGCATGAAGCCCTTAAATACTAACCACTATTTTGTAATTGGGAAATGGCATTTAACTAGAACAGTAGGTAATTTAAATGGCGTATTTACATTGGTTTTTAGAAAAACAAAAGAGGGTTGGAAAATCATTGCCGATCATAGTAGCTAAATAAAAAACTGGAAATAAATCGTTAATTACTAGTCTAAGCTTTGTTTGTTATTTGCTGCTGCTTTTAAAAGTCTATCAAACTGTGCCGGAGTAAGGTCATTATAAAAATAATATACAGGATCAACTTTTATACCTTTTTTGATGACTTCATAATGACAATGAGGCCCAGTACTTTTTCCTGTGCTTCCTATATAGCCAATAACTTGCCCTCTTTTAATTTTCTGGCCTTTGCGAGCAATTATTTTGTACATATGGCCATATAGTGTTTGATAGCCATAGCCATGATTAATTACCACTTTATTTCCATATCCATCAGCACTAAATCCAGCAATTTGGACAGTACCATCAGCAGTTGCATAAATTGGCGTACCCGCTGGTGCTGTAAAATCAAGCCCCTGATGCATTCTGATATCCTTATAAATTGGATCAATTCTATAACCAAAACTACCTCCGATTCGGTTTAATTTTTTATTAGTTACAGGTTGAATGGAGGGGATTGCCTTTAATAACAATTCTTTATTTTTCACCATTTTCGTAATGTCCAAATATGACATTTCTTGATAACCAACCCTAAGTATTAAATTATTTAATTGCTCCACCATACGATTGGTTAATTCAGTGCTAGAAAGGTTTTGAATTAACCTCACTTCTTTTTTATCGGCCATTTCCTTTAATCTTGCACTATCAGGTATGGGATCAGCTTCAAAAATTGACCTATAAACCTCATTATCCCTGTTTTCCAACTCAGCCATTTGAAGCTCTAATTGCTTTACTCTGTCTTGTAAAACACTATAATTTTCCCTATACGACTGATTTTGTTGGCGTAATAACTTTTCCTTGGGTGAATCTATGTATTGAAAAATCAGAATTACAATAATAAAACCTGTGGTAATGGAAGCGGCAATGAATGCAAATAATTGCAATAATCTTACCCTAAGAGGCACTTCGATTTTCTGAAATCGCAGGGTATTTGTATTAAAGAAGTATTTAATTTTCTTCATTTGAAAAGCGGCTCTAGTTTCTTACCTTTGTTCTCTTTAAAAACCTTACAAATATAGCTTTTAAGAAGAACAAAGCCTAAAATATAGTCACATGATGAAGAGTTCAGAAATTAGACAACAGTTCTTAGATTTTTTCGAATCTAAAGGACACGCCATTGTTCCATCGGCACCTATTGTTGTAAAAAATGACCCTACCCTTTTATTCACCAATGCAGGAATGAATCAATTTAAGGATTACTTTTTGGGCAATCAAACGCCAGCTCATAGTCGAATTGCTGATACACAAAAATGTTTGAGGGTTAGTGGTAAGCATAATGATTTAGAAGAAGTAGGTGTTGATACCTATCATCATACTATGTTTGAGATGTTGGGTAATTGGAGTTTTGGAAATTATTTTAAAGCAGATGCAATTGCATGGTCATGGGAATTATTAACCAAAGTTTATAAATTAGATCCTGCTCGTTTATACGTTTCTGTTTTTGAAGGGGACCCTGCTGAAAATTTACCGCAATCAAAAGTGGCATTGGAAGAATGGAGAAAATGGGTAACAGATGATAAAATAATTTTCGGGAATAAAAAAGATAATTTCTGGGAGATGGGTGATACCGGTCCTTGTGGTCCATGCAGTGAAATACATGTAGACATGAGATCGGAGGAAGAAATTGCAAAAATACCAGGCAGCGTTTTAGTAAATAAAGATCATCCTCAAGTAATTGAGATATGGAATAATGTATTTATTCAGTACAATCGAAAAAAAGATGGTAGCCTAGAAGCCTTACCCAATAAGCATGTTGATACTGGAATGGGATTTGAAAGATTAGTGCGTGTGATTCAAGGGAAAAAAAGCAACTACGATACCGATGTGTTCACAGGAACTATTGACTTGGTTGCAAAAATTACAGGTAAGACTTATGATTTCAGTGATACAAAAGAGGCAGTTGCATTTAGAGTAATTGCCGATCATATTCGTGCTATTGCATTCACCATTGCAGATGGACAATTACCTGCAAATACAGGTGCAGGTTATGTAATTAGAAGAATATTAAGAAGAGCAGTTAGATACTATTATTCTTACTTGGATTACAAACAACCCTTGTTACATCAATTAATGCCATTATTAGCAAAACAATTTGAACATGTTTTCCCTGAATTAAATGGCCAACTTGAATTTGTATCTAAAGTTGTAAAAGAGGAAGAGGAAGGATTTTTAAGGACCTTGGAAAAAGGATTAAAAAGAATTGATGACATCACAAGTACGCACGCAAAAGGACAAACCATTGAAGGAAAATTAGTTTTTGAATTATTTGATACTTATGGATTCCCTGTTGACTTAACAAGATTAATTGCAAGTGAACACGAATTAAATGTTGACGAAGTTGGTTTTGAAAAAGAAATGCAACAACAAAAGGATCGAAGCCGAGCAGCAACGGCAATTGATACAGGCGACTGGATTCAGGTTGGCGAGGACAGTGAAACTAAATTCACAGGTTACACGAATACCTATGCTGATACTACTATCATTAAATACAGAAATGTAAAAGCAAAGGGTAAAGAAGCTTTCCAATGGGTTTTAGCTTCCACGCCTTTTTACGCTGAAAGCGGTGGTCAAGTTGGTGACAAGGGAATTTTTGAATTTGAAGATGGCACTAAATTAGAAGTGACTGATACTAAAAAAGAAAATAATTTATTCATTCACTTTACTGATAGCTTACCAACAAATATTGGATATAAAGTAAAAGCAACAGTTGACGCTTCACAAAGAAAAAATACAACTAACCATCACTCTGCTACACACTTATTACATGCAGCTTTAAGAAATGTATTGGGAAAACATGTAGCACAAAAAGGTAGTTTAGTGAACGCTGAGCAATTGCGTTTTGACTTTTCACATTTTGCTAAAATGACAGATGCTGAAATTGCATCAGTTGAAAAAATAGTAAATGAAAAAATCAAAGAAAACGTTCCTGTTGTCATCAATGAAATGAGTAAGAATGAAGCTATCGCATTAGGGGCTATGGCTTTATTTGGAGAAAAATATGGAGATAAAGTTCGTGTCGTTATCATGGATGCTGCGTATTCAATTGAGTTATGTGGTGGTACGCATGTTGGCCAAACAGGAGAAATTGGTCATTTTGTATTAAAAGCAGAATCTTCGGTAGCGGCGGGTGTTCGTCGAATTGAAGCAGTGGTTGGTGATGCAGCAAACAATTATTTAACGGAAGTGAAGGAAAAATTACACAAACAAATTGTACAATTAACGGAAGCTTGCGCGATCATTGCAGCTAAATTAAATATTCAATTTACTGCCCCTGAGTGGAATGAAAATACTTCAATTGATGTATTAAATGATACCATTTCAGCTTTACAAGGAAGCCAGAAAGAATTAAATAAAAAATTAGAAAGTCAGGAAGCGCTTCTTGTCAATAGTTTAGTAGATGAATATGCAAATAAATTTATTGATAAAAATGGAATTGCTTTTTTAGGTACAAAAGTTAACTTGAATAGCGCTGACAACTTAAAAAAATTAGCTCAATTATTAAGTGCTTCACAAAATAGATCGGTGATTGTTTTAGTAAATGAAATAGAAGCAAAAGCCGCCGTAGTTTTAGCCATCACTGAAAATTTAGTGCAAGAAAAAGGTTGGCAAGCACCTCAAATTATCAAGGAAAAGATAGCTCCCTTTATCAAAGGTGGTGGAGGCGGACAAAAAACATTGGCAGCAGCCGGTGGACAAGATGCAAGCCAATTAGATAAAGTAATTGATGCGGTTGCTTCAATGCTTTAAACCCTGAAATTATCAGATGCATAGTGAGGTTCCTAAGCTTCTTTTACATTTTCGATTAACCTATTTTTAGGTTTAATGATAAATAAATTATTGAATATCAAGACCTTAGCTAGAAATAGTATAAGGTCTTTTTATTTTAATCTTTTATGAAATTTAACATTTCCGAATTGTTTCGTAGTTCAAAAAATTCCTTACTTTTGACTTGCAAAATAATTAGTTTAAAACTTTAGAATATGAAAAAAATGATGCTTAGCTACGCATTAGTAGCACTGTTAACCCTTTCGGTAAATGCACAGGAAGTAGTTGTAATTAAAGGCGGCTTAGACACAACCGATAAGCCATTAATGGTTATTGATGGTGTTGTTTCAAACAATGTAAACATGAATGAAATGTCACCCAATGATATTAAAGCCGTTAGTGTACTTAATGGCGATATGGCGATTAAAAAATATGGTGATAAAGGGGCAAAAGGAGTTATTGAAATTACTACTAAGAAAAAATCGAAAGAAGTTACCGTAACTAAAAAAGAAGTGAAAATTGATACGACTATATTGGATGGAAATAATGATACTACTATTAATAAAAAAGTGAATTTATCAATTGTCATAGATGGTGATAAAATTACCATTAATGGAAAGCCTGCTGATAAAAATGATCCAAGATTAAAAATGATGAGTAGATCATCGATTAGTAAAGATGGGAAAAGAAAAAAAGTTATCATTCAAGATATTACTACCGATGAAGAACCTGAAATGAAGGAACTACCTGAAATGAAAGAACTACCTGAAATGGAAGAAGGAAGCGATGATGTAATGGATTTAATGGCTCCGCCACCACCACCCACTAATGCAGCATTCTTAGGTGTGATGAGTGAAGAAAATGAGAAGGGGGCGAAAATTAATATAGTAAGTGAAAACAGTCCTGCAGAAAAAGCTGGATTACTTCCAAACGACATCATTAAAAAAGTAAATGATAAAAATGTAGATGGTCCAAAATCTTTGTATGAGGTAGTTGGAACCATGAAACCGAATGATAAAATTTCCATTACCTATTTAAGAGAGGGTAAAGAATTAACAACAAGTGCAACACTTGCAAAAAACAAAGCGATTAATTCCCCAAGGGTGTTTTCATTCACACCTAATGGTCAAATGCCTAACAACATTCGTAGAGGATTTAGAATAACTCCTGATCAAAATTTTGGTTTTGAAATGCCAGAGTTAAAAGAATTAGATGGATTAATTGGCCTAGACAATAAAAAACCTAAATTAGGAATCTCAGTGGAAGACATTGAATCAGCAGAGGGTGTTAAAATTAAAAATGTAACAGCTGGAAGTCCAGCAGAAAAAGCAGGCTTAAAAACAAATGATATTATCATCCAATTTGATGAAAATAAAGTATCAGATGTTAATGACTTAAAATGGAATTATTTACAAGAGGGGCAAGTATTAAAATTCACAATTCAGCGTAATGGTGAAAAAAAGAAAATTGAAGTTAAAATCCCTAAAAAATTAAAGTCAGCTGATTTATAGGTTACGCACTAAAGATTTAGTTTAAATACTTTTGTCAAAATGCCCTCAAATCAACGTTGAGGGCATTTTTGTAACCTATTTTAAGCAATTTAAAATGAGGCTTTTCTTGTATTTTTGCAATATGGTTAATTTGGAAAAATACGAAGCTGTCATAGGTTTAGAAATACATGCTCAATTATCAACCGAGAGTAAGCTATTTTGTGGTGATGCCATTAGTTTTGGAGCTGAACCCAATACACACGTAAGTCCAATCACTTTAGGACATCCTGGGACATTACCTAAAACCAATACAAAAGCTATTGAATATGCTATAAAAATGGGATTAGCCTGCAATTGTAGGATTGCTGAAAACAACTATTTTGCCCGTAAAAATTATTTTTATCCCGATTTGCCGAAAGGATACCAAATATCGCAACACACCACCCCTATTTGTATTGGAGGGAACATAATTATAAAAACCGAGGATGGTGAAAAGTCAATACAATTAAATAGAATTCATTTAGAGGAAGATGCCGGAAAAAGTATTCATGATATATCACCAACTGATACCTTAATTGATTTAAACCGAGCAGGCACCCCATTAATTGAAATGGTTACTGAGCCATGTATTCACTCGGCACAGGATGCATTCTTATTCGTAACAGAGGTAAGGAAATTAGTACGATGGCTTGGCGTTTGTGATGGTAATATGGAAGAAGGTAGTCTAAGATGTGATGCAAATATTTCGGTTAGACTAAAGGGTGAAACTACATTAGGCACTAAAGTTGAGGTAAAAAATTTAAATTCAATTCGTAACATCAAAAAAGCAATTGAATTTGAAATTGAAAGATTAATCAACCTAATTGAAACAGGTGGAACAATCATTCAACAAACAAGAAGTTTTGATGCGAATAATGATACCACATTTTCAATCAGAGATAAAGAAGATGCGAATGATTATAGATATTTTCCTGATCCGGATTTAGCTCCATTTCATTTAACAAAAGAGTTTATCGAAAGTATCAAACAAAATTTACCATTACTTCCATCCATTATTAAAAAAGAATGGAAAATAAAGTATGAATTATCTGATTACGATATTGAACAATTATGCGAAAACAAGGAAGAAGCCGAATTTTTTATAGCATTGGCAAAACAAACAAACTATTATAAAGCAGCAGCAAATTGGATTATGGGTCCAATAAGAGCCTATTTAAACGAGAGTTATACTTCATATGCTTCTTTAGAAAAGCTTATACCCTATTTAGTTGAACTTTTAAATTTAGTTGAAGAACAAAAAATTAACTTTTCAGTAGCATCTAATAAAGTGTTCAAAGCAATTGTAGAAAATCCACAATCACCAATTCAATTCGCTGAAGCTAATAACTTACTGCAAACCAATTCTTTGGATGAAATTAATTTTTGGATAGCGGAAGTGCTAAATAATAATCCAGAAAAAGTAATTGAGTACAAAAAAGGTAAAAAAGGATTAATAGGCCTTTTCGTAGGCGAAGTAAAAAAAATAAGCAAGGGCAAGGCCGACCCCAAAATGACAACACAATTACTTGAAAATGAATTATCTAAATAATCTTATAAAAACATTGCAAAATAAATTCATCAAAATGCAAAAAAATAAACTAATCCCCGTTCTATTAATTGTTGCCTTATCAACTATTGGCTGTAATAATAAAAGCAGTGAGGAACGCTATAATGTTGCTGGTGTTATAAAAAATGCAGCAAGTCAAAAAATTCTTTTGCAGGAGATCCCATTTGGGAATAAGCCAATTGTAACATTGGATTCAGCCTCATTAGACGAAAAAGGAAATTATAGTTTCGATTTCATAGCAAAGGAACAAGGTATATATAGAATTGCAAATGAAAAAGATATGGAAATTATTTTCATTAACGATGAAAAAAATATTCAAATAAACGGTGACGCAAGTAACTATTTATCATATGAAATTAAAGGTTCTAAAACAAGCGAATCCTTACTATCCTTTTTAAAAAATTATCGTCAAAAAGATTCCTCTATTTTTTCAACACTATATAGTTTAGATCTTTTGCAAAAAGAAAAAGCAAACGATAGTGCCATTTACTTATTACAAAAACAAAGAGTTGAAAAAATAGAAGATATCAATAAATACGTATCGCAAAGTATTAGCAATAATCAAAATCCTGCAATGCTGTATTATTTATTAGGATTGAGCTTGAGATCAATGGAAACTGCACAAGTGTTAGCACTTGCAAAGCAGGCAGCTGAAAAAACAAAGTTTGAACCACTAGTACAATTCACGAATTCGTTAAATGCTCAGGTTAATTCAAATATCAAAACAACGCCATTAAGCATTGGTCAACCAGCGCCTGAAATTGCATTAAATGACCAAAATGGAAAACTGTTAACCCTAAGTAGTTTAAAAGGTAAGTATGTTTTAGTTGATTTTTGGGCAAGCTGGTGTGGACCATGCCGAGCTGAAAATCCAAATGTTGTAGCTGCATACGAAAAGTTTAAAGAGAAAAATTTTACCGTATTAGGCGTATCGCTTGATGATGAATTAGGCGATTGGCAAGAAGCTATCAAAATGGATAAATTAAATTGGCAACATATAAGTGACCTTAAAAAGTGGGAAAGTATCGTGGTAAACACTTATCAAATTGAAGGAATTCCTTTTAATGTATTACTAGACCCAAATGGTAATATTATCGCAAAAGAGTTAAGAGGTCAAGCTTTGCAAGACACCCTTTTTAGTATCTTAAAATAGTTGACAACTACTTTTGTTTAATAAACGTTTTTATAAGCGCTGGTAATAATATTAAATTAGTTAAAGTACTAACTACTAATGTTAGTGATGTTAACCATCCAAGTGCTTTTGTACCGCCAAAATCACTTAAACAGAAAATCACAAACCCGGCCACTAATACCAAGGAAGTATAAATGATACTAATACCCGTATGCTTAATGGTTTGTATAAGGGTATGATTAACATTATAATTTAAGTGGGGAAGTTCTTGTTTATAATTTATCAGAAAACGTATGGTAACATCAATTGCAATACCTAGTGCAACACTGAATACAAGCACGGTTGAAGGCTTTAATGAAATACCAACCCATCCCATCATTCCAGCAGTAATAAGTAAGGGAACAACATTAGGAATTAACGAGCATAATAATATTGGGAAAGATCTAAACAGAAATACCATACAGATGGTAATTAATAAAAAAGCCCAAAATATAGACTCTCCTAAACCTTTAATAATAAAATTACTTCCTTCCAAAAAAGTAACACTACTACCTGTTATTTGGATATCATACTTACTTGAATCGAAAATGGCTTTAGTGGCACTATCAATTCTATTTAAAAAGGAAGGGAGTTTCGCACTTCCAATGTCTTTCATGTTAACAGTAATACGAGTTGCCTTTTTATCTTTATCTATAAATTTATCAAGTAGTTGCATGGGATTCGAATTACCAGCTTTCTTATTGCTATTTGAATCCATTTTTAAGAAAGGTGCCATAAAGGCCATATCCGTTCCTGTAGGTAATGAATAAGCTAATGAATCGCCTTCGTAGTAAGCTTGTTTTGCAAACTTCATACCTTCTAATAAACCAAGTGGTTTCCCAATTTCAGGTTGTTCCTTTAAAAATTCATGAAGTCTATCAATATCCTCCAAAGGATGAATACTTCTAACTAAACCATTCTTTTTTCGGGTATCTACAATAATTTCCATAGGCATGACTCCGCCGCCTTCTTTTTCAAACCATTTTAAATCAGTGTACAATTGATCTTTTTTAGGTAAATCATCAACAATAAAAGCTTCTTTTTTAATTTTCAATAATCCTAATGCTGATACAAAAACCAAAACTATAGTGATTCCAAAGACCCATTTAGTATGAACAAAGGTCCATTTTTCAATTTTGATTAATACTTTTTCTAAAAAAGGATTATCTAAATATTTTACATGATTAGGTTGAGGTGGTTTTAAAAAAGTAAGTACTGGGGGAATAAAAAATAAGCTAATAAAAAATATAGCCATGATGTTAATACCAGAAACCCAACCAAACTCTTTTAATAAAGGACTTTTTGTGAAAGCAAATACAAAAAATCCAATCGCTGCGGTAATATTACAAAAAAGGGTGACAATACCCATTCTACCCACCATATTAATAATGGCTTTTTCTTTATCCTGAACTTGTTTATACGATGTATGGTACTTATTTAAAAAATAAATACAATTAGGAATACCAATAACAACAATCAATGGAGGAATTAAAGCCGTTAATAAAGTAATTTTTTGTTCAAGTAAAACCATGGTACCAAAACTCCAAATCACCCCCATGGCTACTACTGCTAAACTCATTAACATTGCCGACAGGGATCTGAAAAATAATAGCAATGTAATTGCACATAAAAACAAGGACCCCAATAAAAACCAAATCATTTCCTTTTTAATTCGATCAGCTAAAATAGTTCTGATATAGGGAAGGCCACTTACATGTACCGATAACTTTGTTTGTTTGCTAAAGTCATTCAATTGTTCGTTAAGTCTTGAAATGATATGAGACCTAGCCCCACTATTAATAGAATCTGGAACAAAACTAATAGCCATAATATAGGCGTGGCTTGTTGGATTGTATAATAAATTTTTATAAAATGGCAACTGCTCAAATTCTGCTTGTTGAGTTCTTAAATTTTGTTCACTTTCAAAAGGTGTTGAAAATATTTTGTGTGCTATAAACTTATTATTGATAGTATCTTTTGAAATATTATAGGCCGATGGTACACTTAATACCTCGGTCACACCCGGTATTGATTTAATGGATTGATTTAGTTTTACAAGTGCATTAAATGTTGATATGCTGTATAAACTATCTGTTTGAAATCCAACCACCATGGTGGTTCCATCAACACCAAATTTTTTTACAAAGTTTTTATAGATAATAAATTTAGGATTGTCCTCAGGAATTGCCTTTGTAAATTCATAACTTAATTTAACCTGTATAGCAAAATATCCCATTATGATGGTTGCTAAGGTCAAAAATGCCAAGCAGGCTTTTTTATACTTAACTATAAATTGACCTAAACGATACCACATATTAATAAAGTTGAATTATATGACCCAAAAATAAGCGATTACTTGTGTAAGAATACCAATTCCAAACCCAATAATTAGTTCTTGTTTTGTGTGGTCACTCACAATCATTCTTGCACTCACGACAATGGAAGCTAAAAAGGCAACAATGATCACCCATATTAAGTTGTTTATCGGATAGTATACACTTACTAATAATACGGCTGTCATTAAGCCACTTATTCCCATGGCATGTAAGCTTACTTTTATAAAATTGTTTGCAATTAGACCCAAGCTACTTGCTATAAATATGCCAAAATAAAAGAATTTTAAGGCCAATGGTTGATCCGAGAAAGTTCGGCTTAAATAGTACATCCACCAATAAAAAAACATGGTTATAACATATGGTATTACACGTTCTTTTTGTGTCTTTAGAAAAATACTATTGCTAAATTTTAATCTCCATAACAAAAAAACTGCAAAGGCTGGAAAAAAAGCGGTTAACCAAAAAACACTAAATACTTTCAATTTTAATTGCCAATCCGTAATGCCAACAAACTCATATGGAATAATTTGTATTAAATATAAAATAAAGTAGGTTGGAATAAATAAAGGATGGAGGATATAGGAAACAAATTGTGCTGCGTAGCGAAGTGGTTTAGATGCGGAATTTTCCATGTAATTGATCGTACTTTTATAATTTTAAAAATCCTTTACAACTCTTTTCTCAGTCTTGCAACTGAAATATTTAGTTGTTCTCTATATTTTGCTACAGTCCTTCTTGCTATATTATACCCTTTGTTTTGCAATTGTTCAGTTAGCTCATCGTCACTCAAAGGCTTATGCTTATCCTCCATTTGTATTAGTTCGCCTAAAATTGCTTTTACTTCCTTTGTACTCACTTCTTCACCCGAATCGGTGGTTAGGGATTCACTAAAAAAATACTTCAATAAATAAGTCCCAAACTCGGTTTGAACATACTTGCTATTAGCCACCCTACTTACTGTTGATACGTCTAATAAAGTTGTTTCAGCAATATCTTTTAAAATCATAGGCTTCAATTGAGTAGTATCCCCACTTAAAAAAAAGGCCTCCTGATATAATAAAATAGCCTGCATCGTTTTTAATAATGTTTGCTGTCTTTGCTGAATCATTTCAATAAACCACTTTGCAGAATCAATTTTTTGTTTAATAAAAAAAACAGCTTCTTTTTGTGCTTTGTCGTGTTTTTGATTGTGTTCGTATTCCTTTAGCATTAACTTATAATCGTCACTAATGACTAATGGAGGTGCATTCCTGCTATTTAAAGTAAGTTCTAACTTCCCATTATTAATAAGTACCGTAAAATCGGGAATGATGTATTTTTCAGCTTCGTTGTTTTGTGCTGTTTCAGCACCTGGCTTGGGATTAAGGGATAAAATCTGGTGCATTACACGCTTCATTTCAACCTCGGTCAAATGCATACTTTTTTGAATTTTGTCAAAATGCTTTCTAGTAAATTCTTCATAATATTTTTCTAATATCTGTATAGCAATTAACAATAATTCCTTTTCATGATGATCTCTTTCAACATCATCCGCAACTAGTTTTCTTTTTAATTGTAGTAACAAACATTCTTGTAAATCCCTAGCCGCAATACCTGCTGGATCAAAATTTTGAATTTTTTGTAAAATAATTTCAATGCTTTTTTCTTCCACCCACATTCCTTGCTTAAAGGCTAAGTCGTCCGCAATTGATTGTAAAGCTCTGCGCAAATATCCATCATCATCCAAACTGCCAATAATTTGTTCCGCAATTTTATAGGCTTCTTCCTCTAAAGCAAGCATACTCAATTGATCCATTAATAACTCATGTAAACTTACTTCAGCTTTTATGGGAATTACTTTATCGTCATCTAATTCAGGATAATAATCGTCTTTGGTTTTATAATCAGCAATATCTCCATCATCATCGTAATTATATTCATTCAGCTCCTCATTACTTAATTCATATTCATCAACAGGAACCGCTTCTTCCTCATCTTGTAAACCTTGCAGTAATTCATCTTTCATTTCTTCAGAAGCCGTAGATGCATCACCATCCAATAAATCTAAATTCATTTCTAATGCAGGATTTTCCTCCAATTCTTCTTTGATTCTTTGTTCAATTTGTGCACTAGGAATTTGCAACAATTTCATCAATTGAATTTGCTGAGGGGATAACCTTTGTAACTGTTTTTGTTGAAATGACTGACCTAATGACATATTTATGCTTTACGAAAGCGCTTGTTGTAATACTAAAAACAACCTTGCCCCTTTTTCATGAACTTGCTCCTCAGTCCATGTCAAGCTTATTGCAGTTGAAACACATTTACTCATAATTTCATCACTCTTTTCAAAAGTAGTATTTTGCAAATCAGTTAACGCTTTTTGTTGATCAGCACTCAGTCCATATAAACTCTTGGCCGTTTTTAAATGATCCCACTTTCGTATATAATGCCAATTATTTGCATACCAATAAAAATTACCTGCTAAAATACCTTCACTCTTTAGCGCCTCAATCACTTTCTCAGTTTTTGATTGCGATGGTAAAAACCAAGTTAAAAAACTATAGCTATCTCCTGCCGGATCAGGAACTTGTCTGAAGCTAACGCCAGGTATTTGTTCAATGTAAGACCTTAATATTTGATTATTCTTTTTTTGAATGGCTAGGAAATTATCTAATTTTTTTATTTGTGCTAAACCTACAGCCGCATGTAACTCGCTAATCCTAAAATTATAGCCTAAAAAAGGATGTAAATCAGCACCCCTATCAACACCTAAATGATCGTGTCCATGGTCAGTGAAGGCATCAGACTTCACATATACGTCTTTATCATTAGTCATGACTACGCCGCCTTCGCCACAGGTTATTGTTTTGACAAAATCAAACGAGAAAGTACCAGCATCCCCAATTGTTCCCAATGCTTTCCCTTTGTAGGTTCCGCCAATACTTTGACAAGCGTCCTCTAATAATATTAATTTATGTTCATTGCAAATTGCTTTTAACGCATCTAAATCCGCCATACTCCCACACATGTGAACAGGCATAATACATTTGGTCTTTGGCGTAATTGCCGCTTTAACTGCCTCAGGCGATAATGTTAAAGTTTTATCGATATCAACAAGTACCGGTATGGCCCCCATACTTAAAACCGCTTCAAAACTTGCCACGAATGTAAATGCAGGCATGATGACTTCATCACCTGCTCCTACGCCCAATGCCGCCATAGCTGTGGTTAAAGCACCGGTACCACTTGAAGTTAATTGCGCGTGGTTGCACCCAAATCGTTTACATATTTCAGCTTCTAACTCTTTTGATTTCCAAATTCCTTTTCTTGGACCATCAAATCCATATCGCATTAAAATACCTGTTTCAAGAACGTCATTTACTTCTTTTCGTTCTTCATCACCAAAAAATTCAAAACCTGGCATATACTAAAATTTTAAAGTAAAACAAAGGTAGTTTAAAAAATGAAAATTGGGTCTTTTTCAGTAAATTGCGCCTGTAAAATAAACGTAAAAGGATATGGAATACAGTAAATTAATATCGGTTTCAGGAATGTCGGGATTATTTGAATTAGTAACTAGTAAAAATGATGGTGCTATTGCAAAATCTCTTGAAAATAACGCCACTCAATTCATTAGCTCTAGGGCACACCAATTTTCTCATTTAGAAAGCATTGAAGTATATACAACACATGAAAATGTGTTTTTAGCAGAGGTTTTCATAGCAATGGGCAAGTCAAAAGAGGCTTTACCTAATGAAAAAGATCCAAAAGCAGTTTCAGCCTACTATAAAAAAGTATTCCCTAAAATGGACTTTGAAAGAGTTTATGGTAGCGATATGAAAAAAATGGTAAAATGGTACGCCCAACTTAAGCAACATAATGTTGAGCCAACTATCCCATCCGAGGATGAGGAAAAAGAAGAAGAAGAAGAAAAGGCATAGGCCTTTTCTGATGCGGGAGTCACACTACTCCTTTTCTGATTCATTTTTGAATATTCAGCTTACCCCATCAAAGGGTAAGCTTTTTTTTTGCTTAAATTGCAAATCAAAGAAAAAGTCACAAATACATGCTTATGAAAAAAGGAATCTTATTACTGTTATTTAGTTTATTCCTATTACAAATAAATGCTCAAACTAAGTCTGAAAAA
>CANETM010000005.1 GCA_947441205.1 Bacteroidota bacterium
ATAAACAGGAACATAATTGTTTTCAGGAAACTGCTTTTTCAAATCAGCTGCCAATTGAATAGCATGTATAATTTTGTAAAAAAAGTATAAAGGACCCGTAAAAATATTGGGTTGATGGGCAGTGGTAATTACATAGGTATTTTCCTTAAGCAATGACTCCACATTTTCATTTACTAATTTTGTGGAAGGAATAGAAGCGTATTGTGCTTTTAAAACTTCAACAAGAAGCGAACGATTCACCTTAAAATTATTTCTAGCAATAGTTGCTTTTTCAATGCCGTCAAGTGTAGGGGCATAGTTCACAAAATCCAACGCAGTTTCTTTCCCATTGATATAATCTCTTACCAATGGACTAAATAATCCAGTTGCATGATAAGGTATTTGAGTAGCGTTAAATTTCATAAAATAAATAGTCAGCCTCCGTTAATCGATTAGGGTGCAAATTAAGATAAAATTGATACATTTGGTAGTCGATAACACAATGCTTGTCTAAATTATAATATATGGAAACCTACGGTAAAATTTTAATCTTTGCAATGCCAGCATTCCTTTTACTTGTCATATTTGAAAAGTGGTATGGATGGCGCAAAGGATTTGACACCGTTCGTACATTGGACATGGTTTCAAGTTTAAGTTCAGGGGTGACCAATTCAACAAAGGATGTCTTGGGATTAAGTGTTGCCATTATTAGTTATGGCTGGTTAGTGGAACATTTAACCATTTATAAAGTACAGTCAAGTTGGGTGCTTTATGTAATTGCCTTTCTTGCTTTAGATTTTGCTGGATATTGGGTGCACCGATTAGCGCATTCTGTTAATTTTTTCTGGAACAACCATATAGTACATCATAGTAGTGAGGAATTTAACCTAGCCTGTGCTTTAAGACAAAGCATTTCAGTTTACTTTAGGATATTTGCTTTTTTATTAATTCCTGCAGCAATATTTGGCGTTCCACAACAAGTAATTGCCGTGGTTGGGCCCTTGCATTTATTTGCACAGTTCTGGTACCATACTAGACATATTGGAAGAATGGGTGTGTTGGAATATATTATAGTAACACCCGCTCATCATCGTGTACATCATGCGATTAATCCAGAATATTTAGACAAGAACTACGGACAAATTTTTATTTTTTGGGATAGAATGTTTGGTACATTCCAAGACGAACGCGCAGACATACCTGCGGTTTATGGTGTTACTCGTCCTGTGCGTACTTGGAATCCAATTAAAATTAATTTCATGCATATGTGGCTATTGATAAAAGATGCATGGCATACAAAAAATTGGAAGGATAAGTTTCGTATTTGGCTAATGCCATTGGGATGGAGACCAGCTGATGTAGTGGAAAAATATCCTGTTTATAAAATTGAAGATGTGTATCATTTTGAAAAGTATGATACCCCAGCTTCCAAAGGGATGCAAACTTATTTATGGGCACAGTTAATTTGCATGTTACTAATTGTAAGTTATATGTTTGCCAATGTAGCCATGATTAAGGATTTAGGTATTGCAAACTTATTTATTTACGGCGGATTTATTTTTGTCCAAGTATATGCACTTACTGAATTTATGGACCGTGCAAAATATGCTTGGATATTGGAAGGCGTAAAAAATAGTATTTGTATTGCTGCAATCCTAACAAAAGGAGATTGGTTTGGATCTAATTCCATATCACCCATTATTGCACCCGTATTAGTTGGATACTTTGTATTAAGCACCGTTGCTGTGTACTACTTTTCAAATACAGCTAAAGAAAATACTGAAGGATTGAACGTTGCTTAACTAACACCCATTTTGCTACCTGAAAAGTTTAATCTCAATGAGCTGCCTTTGTTTGTAAAAGAAAATTAAGAGAAACTTATCATAGTTAAACTAACTCTCCCTCTAAGTCATAGTCATAAGCCTTAGTGATTTTAACCATCACCATATCTCCTGATTTTAAACGCTTAGTGGTATTGATCACAACTTCATTGTCCACTTCTACGCTATCAAATTCGGTACGACCTAACCACCTGCCGGCTTCTTTTTTATCGACTAACACTTTTACAATTTGACCTTCCTTCGCTTGATTGATGGCCAAACTTATTTCTTGTTGCACTTCCATGATTTCCTCAGCACGGCGTTGCTTTTCTTCGGCAGGCACATCGTCCACTAAATCGTAAGCACTTGTATTTTCCTCGTGGCTGTAGGTGAATATACCTACGCGGTCAAACTTGTGTAATTGTAAAAATTCTTTTAGCTCTTCCACATCTTCCAATGTCTCCCCCGGGAAACCCGTAATTAAAGTAGTTCTAATAGCAATACCTGGCACACGCTTTCGTATTTCTGTGATTAATTCGGTCATTTCCTCGCGGGTAATATTACGACGCATTGCCTTAAGCATATTATTGCTCGCATGTTGCAATGGAATATCAATGTATTTGCAAATATTATCGCGTTCACGCATTACATCCAATATTTCCAAAGGGAACTTACTTGGATAAGCATAGTGTAAACGAATCCACTCAATACCTTCCACATCCGCTAAAGCATTTAATAATTGAGGCAGGGCTCTTTCCTTATAAATATCTAACCCATAATAAGTTAACTCTTGCGCGATAAGCATAACCTCCTTCACTCCTTTTTTCACTAAACCTTTTGCTTCATCCACTAATTGCTCAATGGTTTTACTTACGTGCTGACCACGCATTAAAGGAATCGCACAAAACGCACAGGTACGGTTACAACCTTCACTAATTTTTAAATAAGCATAATGCTGAGGTGTACTTAATAAACGCTCTCCTAATAATTCTGCTTTATAATCGGCATTCAATTGATTTAACATTAACGGAAGTTCCATAGTACCAAACCAAGCGTCCACTTCTGGAATTTCTGCCGCTAAATCGCCGCGGTATCGCTCACTTAAACAACCGGTAACATATACTTTATCTAATTTTCCTTTTTGCTTTAAAGCCACTTGATCCAAAATAGTATTCACACTCTCCTCCTTCGCCTTGTCGATAAAACCACAGGTGTTTACCACCACAATATTATGATCGAGTTTTTTGTTCTCATGGACCACATCAATATCATTAGCAACCAATTGACCACTTAACATTTCACTATCCACTAGGTTTTTACTACAACCTAAGGTGATGATATTTACTTTGTTTTGTTTTAAAGATTTTGACTTCATATTATTTGTTAACCTCGTTAGTAAAATGGAAAGTGATATCTGGATTATTAGTAATTTCTGTATTTAAGAACCATTCACTTTGTGCTAAGTATACTGGTGTGCCATCCTTATCCTCCGCAGCATTTTGTTGTTTGAATCTTAAAAAATCATTCAACTTGTTTTTATCAGCAGATGTTAACCAACAAGCCTTATAAAAAGGAAGTGTTCTAAATTCACAAGCCGCTCCATACTCATGCAATAAACGATATTGAATTACCTCAAATTGCAAGTCGCCAACGCAACCAATAATTTTTTTATTGCCACCGAATTGAGAGAATAACTGCGCTACTCCTTCGTCCGTTAACTGCTGAATACCTTTTTCCAATTGCTTTGTTTTCATTGGATCCTTGTTAACCAACTCCTTAAATATTTCAGGAGAGAAGGTTGGGATACCCGTGAAATAAAATTTTTCACCTTCAGTTAAAGTATCCCCTATTTTAAAGTTACCTGTATCAAATAAACCTACCACATCACCAGGATAAGCATCCTCTACAATATCCTTACTACGGGCTAAAAAAGTATATGGGTTGGCAAAACGAACGTCTTTTTCTAAACGTATATGTTTATAATAAGTATTGCGTTCAAACTTTCCACTACACACACGCATAAATGCGATACGGTCACGATGTTTAGGATCTAGGTTGGCATGTATCTTAAATATAAATCCACTGAACTTATCTTCCCCTGCTTTCACTTTACGCACACTTGTTTCTCTATCACGAGGCGTGGGTGCAATTTGAATAAACGTATCCAACATTTCTTGTACACCAAAGTTGTTTACCGCCGATCCAAAAAACACTGGAGCGATTTTACCTTCCAAATAATCCGAAGGATTTAACGCGCCATATACACCATCAATTAATTCAACGTCTTCTCTTAATAAATCTGCATCACGATCACCTACTTTTTGTTGCAATACAGGACTTGATAAATCCTCGATTGCTACCACATCCTCATCATCGGCTTTGGTACTTGCAGTAAATAAACGCAAACTTTTATCATGCAAATTGTATACCCCTTTAAATTCCTTACCACTATTAATAGGCCAGGTCATTGGGTGTAATGAAATTTTTAATTCCGCTTCTATTTCTTCTAATAAATCAAATCGGTTTTTACCATCACGGTCCATTTTATTAATGAACACAATTACCGGCGTGGCACGCATACTACACACTTCCATTAAACGGCGTGTTTGCGGCTCTACCCCGTTCACACTATCAATTACTAATATTACACTGTCCACAGCAGTAAGGGTACGATAGGTGTCCTCTGCAAAGTCCTTGTGACCCGGTGTGTCCAATAAATTAATCAAATTGCCTTTGTACTCAAAGGACATAACCGATGTTGCTACCGAGATACCTCTTTGACGTTCTATCTCCATGAAATCCGATGTCGCGTGCTTTTTTATTTTATTGCTTTTTACCGCACCCGCTGTTTGAATGGCACCACCAAATAACAATAACTTTTCCGTTAAGGTAGTTTTACCAGCATCCGGATGAGAGATAATCGCAAAGGTTTTGCGGCGGTTAATTTCTTTTTCGTACTTCATTATAATCTATTCCTACTTTAATCAATCTTTTAATAAATCTCAACACATCTACATCTTTAAATTCCAATTCCACATTTTATTAAAAATGGCCCGCACTCAAAATAATTTGAATCACGAGCCATTTAATATATTCCTAAACTAGTTAGATATCAATTGCTTCGCCATAAGCAGCAGCAACTGCTTCTTTTAAACCTTCGCTCATTGTTGGATGCGGATGAATAGCGTTCAAAATTTCATGTGCAGTGGTTTCTAATTTACGAGCAACTACTGCCTCAGCAATCATCTCTGTAACATTCATACCAATCATATGACATCCTAAGAATTCACCATACTTCGCATCGAAGATTACTTTTACAAAACCTTCAGTTGCTCCTGAAGCAGATGCTTTTCCACTTGCCATAAAAGGAAACTTACCAACTTTAATTTCATAACCTGCTTCCTTAGCAGCCTTTTCAGTATAACCTACACTTGAAATTTCAGGTATGCAATAAGTACAACCTGGAACATTATTATAATCGATGCCTTCAGGTAAATGAGCGTTTTTCTTTTCTAAATAAGCCATATGCTCAGCAGCAATGATACCTTCTTTAGCAGCAACGTGCGCTAATGCTTGACCTGGAGAACAATCACCCAATGCATAAATACCAGCAATGCTTGATTGTTGGAATTTGTCTACAATGATTCTGCCTTTATCGGTTTTAATACCGTTTGATTCTAATCCTAAATTTTCAATATTCGCCACAACTCCAGCAGCACTTAAAAGTACATCTGCTTCTAAAGTAAGTGTCGTTCCGTCTGATTTTTTAACTAAGGCTTTCACACCAGCACCTGAAGTATCCACTGACTCTACTGATGCGTTGGTCATGATTTCAATACCTTGTTTCTTATATTGCTTTTCTAATTCCTTTGAAATATCCTCGTCCTCAACAGGAACAATTCTTGGCGCAAACTCAACAATAGTTACTTTTGTTCCCATGCTATTATAAACATATGCAAACTCAACACCTATCGCTCCACTTCCCACAATGATCATGCTTTTTGGTTGTTGTTCCATGACCATAGCTTCTCTATAACCCATTACTTTTTTTCCGTCTTGCTTCAAATTAGGTAATTCTCTTGAACGACCACCAGTTGCAATGGCAATATATTTAGTATCCAACACTTGTGTTGAACCGTCTGCAGCTTTAACTTCTACTTTACCTCTTGATAAAACTTTACCATAACCCATTACCACGTCAATCTTATTTTTTTTCATCAAGAACTGAACACCCTTGCTCATTTTGTCAGCAACACCGCGGCTACGTGAAATTACTTTACCAAAATCATGGGCAACACCTGTTGCAGTAATACCATAATCAGCGCTATGTTTTAAGTAATCATAAACCTGAGCACTTTTTATTAAAGCTTTAGTTGGGATACATCCCCAGTTTAAACAAACGCCACCTAAACTTTCCTTTTCAATAATTGCTACTTTCAAACCTAATTGAGAAGCTCGGATAGCCGCAGGATAACCACCAGGACCACTACCTATTACGATAACGTCGTATACCATTTTGTGTGTGTTTTTGTGTATTTGAATGAGGGTGCAAAAATACCTCGAAAAAGGCAAAAGAAAAAACTAATTAGTGCTATTCAAAGAAAATACGCACCATTTGAAAAAACCATTTATTGTCATTTGGTCGCTGCTTACTCATTTGATGCTCGTCGTACTTACTTAGCCCAAATAATCCAGCCATATTGCCCCCTCTAACTGAAATTTCCAAATAACCCGCCGAATTGAACCATGCAAGCTTATCAGCAATAGGAACGGCGCCATAATTTCGGCTCAATACTTCAATGGTTTCATTACGGGTAAATAGGATTTTAAAAGGCCTTCCCTTAGCATGCGCTTCAAACTCTTCCTGCCTAATATTCACAACTACATTCTCAAACTGATCAATAAATATGATTTGACCCTCCATCCAAGCCTGGTCAATTTTAGGCTGTGTTGGGAAAATTTCCAATATTTCGGAAGCAGGTTCACCAGCCTCTGCTAAGTTACCTGAAGCAAAATAATATGCTACAGACTCCACAATACGCTCCGTGATTTGAACAAAAGTTTGTGCCCCTTTAATATCAATTTTCACAATTTCCTTTGGCCTCAAACCCAGCATCATGGTTAAAAAGCCGTTATCAGGCACGACAAATAAATGTCCATTATAACGCGCAAACAACACATGCTCCTGTGGATATTGAAAGAAATTCACCATCACAATATGCACCGTACCCGATGGATAATGCTTGGCAGCGTTGTTAAAAATATACGCTCCTTGTAAATAGTTTTTGCTAGAAAGTTGATGTGTGATATCCGCTATTGAACATCCCGGTATGATGGACAAAATTTGGCCTTTTACAGCACCAATGATAAAATCCTCTTGGCCTATGTCGGATGTTAATGTAATAACGGGCATATCCTATTAGTAACGAATAAATTGCGTATTTATTTTACCAATTTCCCATTCTTAAAAAAGAATTCATGCACCAATTTATCGGCCCAAGCTGGAAAGTACTTATTCATAAAAACAGTACGCTTACCTGTAAAGGTCAAAACCAAGGTTCGCTTGCGTTTAACAATAGCATCAATAATATGAGTAGCACATTCCTCCGAGCTCATCATCGCCCCCTCATCCATAGGTGATTCCCCCTGCGCCTTAGCGTCCTTATTTAATGCCGCATTACGAATATTAGAACTGGTAAAACCAGGACAAACCCACATCACATGCGTACCTGAACCATATAATTCAGTCCTTAAAGCCTCCAACCAACCATTTAAAGCATACTTGGAAGCAGAATACCCACTACGACCAGGAAGCCCTCGATATCCAGCAATACTTGAGACACCCACAATCACACCATTTGCTTTTTGAATAGCTGGCAAAGCCGCCTTTGTAGTATAAACAGTGCCCCAAAAATTAATATCCATCACATTTTTCAAGGTCTCAATGGATACTTCATTAACTAAAGCTCGCATGGAGATACCTGCATTATTAATTAACACATCCAATCCCCCCCATTTATCAGTCACTGCTTTAATAAAGGACTCGCATTGTGCTTGATTAGCCACGTCCACTTGCATGGTAAATAAACTGTCACTAGCACACTCATTAGACAAGCTTAAAAGCTTATCATTATTTCGGCCACAGGTAGCTACTTTCGCTCCAGCATTTAAATATTGGTGGACAAGTGCTTTTCCAATACCGTCAGAACCACCCGTAATGACCACTATTTTATCCTTGAAAATAGCCATGAGATTGAATTTACACAAATGTAGTTCTAAATTGAAGATGAACCACTTAGCACCATAAATTGATGTTGAAAAGAAATGTCCCCTTTTATTTGGATAGTTTTATTTTATGCTTATTTTTGCACTCCTTTAAACGGGAAAACGGAAGATTCTGTAGCTCAGTTGGTAGAGCAATACACTTTTAATGTATGGGTCCTGGGTTCGAGTCCCAGCGGGATCACAAAGCTCCGACGCAAGTCGGGGCTTTTTTGTTTTAAGGCTGCGACGGGAGCTTGCTCACGAGAGCAGACGAGAAACAAAAAAGCAAAAGCAACACATCGTGTTGCTTTAAGGAGCTTTGGGTTAGATCAATGCGGAGGGGAAGTCGGCGCAACGAAGTGAAGCCGACAATCCCTTTCAAAAACAAGCTTGCTTGATTAAGCGGATGAGCATGAAAAAAGCAAAAGCAACACAAAGTGTTGCTTTAAGGAGCTTTGGGTTAGATCAATGCGGAGGGGAAGTCGGCGTAATGCAGTGAAGCCGACAATACCTTTAAAATTATCCCTACTTTTAAGCCTAAATAATCATGCATGTTTAAGTCTCTTATTTTAACCATCTGCACCCTACTGTTTTTGACATCCGCAATAAATGCTCAAAAACAAAGATTCATTATTATAAGGCATGCTGAAAAAGACACCACAGTAAAAGGCTCCCAAATGATGCAAGCAGATCCTCCATTAAACTCAAAGGGTCAAGAAAGAGCCGCATCTTTAATTCAAAGATTCAAGAAATATAAAATCAGTAAAATTTATTCTACTAATTACAATAGAACTAAATCAACTGTTTTGCCTTTAGCAAATGCTATCGGATTATCAATCAATGACTATGACCCTAGACAGTTAAAAGCTTTTGCTGATGAACTACAATTACCTGCAAATAATTCAAAAACAATGCTGATAGTTGGGCACTCTAATACAAGCCCAAAATTAGTAAACATGCTTCTAGGCAAGGATATGTATAAGGACTTAGACGACTCTGTTTACAATCAATACTGGATTGTAAAGATAAATGGTCAACGTAAACATGCCAAAGTAATTGTTTATTAAAGCAAGCGTCTAAAATCAAAAAGAAATCGAAATTAATCCTTAACGCAACGAATAGTGTAGCCTAATTTTTTAGATAGGCCACTAAATGTATTCAAATTTGCATTGCCAGAATTCAAGTAGCGAAACAAGGCGTCAGTGCTGCTGCTGCTAGTAGCGGTCCAATAGTAACCATCATATAATTTATTATAGAAACTTCCATCACTATTTCGAAACCCACCAGGCAAACCACCAAATCCAGTTTCATTTGTTGCGCCAGTGTTTGGACTATTCCAATAGGTTGTTCCAGTGATTTTCATTTTACCACCTGCAACACTATTCCCACCTAAACTAGTACCAACAGTAGCCCATTCCGCATCAGTAGGCATATGCCAGCCAGCAGGAGCTAAACCCCTTGGATCATTCACAGCATACCAGTTATATAGTTTACCATAAATGGCTCCTTCGGCAGCATCATTATTGTAATAACACCAAGCCCCTGTTGTTAAACCGGCCCAAAGTGTAGGATCAGTTACAAGTGGTATTTCATCCCCATTTCGATAGGTGGTAACCTCTAAATTTTTATTTATCCATATTTGAGAACCAATTGTAATTCCATTATAAATAACTTGAGTAGGAATTGGTTGGGTTATAAAATAATTGTTGGCATGAAAAAACTTTCGCTGCGCACTGCAAACAAATACAGAAAATACGATGAATAATGTGAGCAGTTTTTTCATAGTTTGGGCGCTAATTGAAATGAATTAAAATCACTTATCAATGATTAGGTTTAAATATAAACCTTTTAATGCCTAACTATTGCATACTGCCCTATTTATTGGGAAATAAACTAGAAATCAGTATTGACATGAGGTCAACATTCCTACAACCCAAACACTGATTTAAGCGCATTGTAATTTTGTTGAATTTGTGTAGCATCTAATGCTACATTATATGCCCTGAATACAGCAATTTTTCCGTTAAAAAATCTATCAAAGGCTCCTGCTCCATTTGAATTCCATGCACCAATGGTAAATGGATTTTGCGTTATTGAAGTAGCACTGCCATAGTTTACAGTATTTGTTAAAGCACCATTTACATAAAACGAAGTTGTTTTATTTACCTTGGAATAAACAAATGCTATCTGGTACCATGTATTTAAGTTAAATGTGAAAGAAGGGTATCCATCATTATTACCATATAATGCTAATTGCAAACTATTCCCACTAAATTGCCAATGAACATAACCTGTACTCCAACCATTTAGATTTGCAATAACCCCGTTACCAGCCAATCGATAAATCCAAACTTCATAAGTAAGGTTATCACCTGTAGTAATACCACTTGAAAAACTTGCTCTTGAAGTTGAACCATTAAATACAAGTGCTTTTGGGCTACTCTCAAATGTTACATTACTTAATGTACCGTTATTACTACCACTTAAGTCATTCCAACTATTCCCAGATCCTATATAACTTGAAGTGTTACCAGCATCAAGGTTTAACACCAAACCATTAGTAGTAATTGTAGGTAATATTGGCTGGGTTACGAAATAATTATTGGCATGAAAAAGCTTTCGTTGCGCATTAGATATGAATGCTAAAAACAAGAAAGATATGGTGAAGAGTTTTTTCATATTTTGTGAGGCAAGGCAAAAATATGTATTCTTTATATATTGAAAAGGTTACGTATTAACTATTTTAATGATTGCATTTACTTGTGTTTAAACCAGCAAGCATAGTCCATTTCATAGCCTTTAAATATAGTATTCACTGGCTTTCCATGCTTAACTAAATGATTATACTTTTTTCGTATTAAATAATTGAAGGCACCCATATCTCCAGTGTAAGCTGTTGTATTAGCAGCATTGTATTGCTCATGAATGGCACTTAATTCAATTATAAATTTATACATTACGGTCACCGCTCCTCCCATTATTCCACAATTTAATAAGGTATGATTTTTAAAATCAAACTCATATTGGGAATAATCTGCAATTTGATCCCTTAAATGTTTTGCATGCTGTTGCATCCATTCATTATCTAATTGAGTAGGTTCATCACCACAAAATATAAACGAGGGATTGTCTATAAATAAATTATCAACAAAAGGATTTTTCAAAACAACCACGTCGGACACATCCGTGAAAAAAATATTTTTTACTTGATGCGCATATTTTTTTAAAAACTGAGCGTACAAAATATACCTAAATACATTTGGATTAAATTTTTTATCATACTCGATTTTCACAAATTGTATATGATTACTTTGATACAATTCGCAAGTTTTTTCACTAAAATTATTGTGGAATATAATTCCCTGAAGTCCCATTTGCGTAATGGACATAGCCCAATCAGCTACTAAAGAAAAATCATCATCTGCTAACGTATTGCTTCTGTTTACATCATATACCCCGGTGATGTGTGTTGCTACAATTAAATTGGGGGATATCTTAAAATTAAGCTCCAACTTTAATTTTAGATTTAATGGTTCCCGTTATACTTTCTTTATTATCTCTGTAATAAATATAAGTTCTAAGGTCAACCTTTTTTACTGCATAAGTTTGTTGGACCCTATCAAAAAAATCAGCATCAGAGGCATACATATTCTTAAACTGAATTTTACTGAACACCTCTTTTTTACCAAACATCGTAGCAAATAAAATACATTCATCTACATGAATTAATTTATTATAATCAAATCGGTCTGGTACGAAATAATCATTAGAATTATTAACAACAGTATGTGTGGTTGTATTAATCAAATCATGAGTGCCAATTTCTGCTAAACAGCTGCTCAAATGGTTGGGTTTATACTCATCATCAGCGTCAATAACAGTAATGTATTTGCTGTTACTTAATTTTACCCCTCTATTGATGGTATCGGATTGGCTTCTATTTTTGTGACGTAAATAAGTGATTTTATCTTCATGTTCAATGGCATAACTTATGAGTTTATGCTGAATATCCAAATCACTTCCATCATCTAATATAATTAACTCAAAATCCGTGAAATCTTGATTCAAAACTGAATCTACTGCTCTTTTGATTAATGCAAATGGCGTATTATAAACAGCCATTAAGACTGTAATAGTGTATTTAAAGGCTGCAGATTCCATGAATTTAATTATCCGCAAATATAACCACTTTGTTCTTAAATGCTGAAATCATCTATTTTATGAATATGTTATTTATTATCGTAAAAACGCCAATCTGTTTTAAAATCTCTTGTTACTGCTTGTTTTGTTAATAATACCCTTAATAATTCAAGGGGCATCGCATTTTCGCGTAATATGGCATCATGAAATTCCTTTATTGTCATTTTCTTAGTGTCAACTAATTCCTTTTTCAAGGCATTAAATTGTAAACCACCAACCATATAAGCTAACTGATACAATGGCCCATAGTTACTTGTAAAGGAACGACGCACTTCCCCTTCGGCATTAGCTCGCTCATGGCCTACTCGGTCTACTAAATAATCAATGCATTGTTGAGGTGTCCACTTTCCTAAATGATAATTTAAAGAGAACATGATTCTAGCACAGCGATGCATTCTCCAAAACAACATACCTATTCGCTGTTCAGGTGTTGTCGGAAACTTCATATCCCATAAAAGTAATTCCCAATACAATGAGTTTCCTTCATTCCAAAAAGGTGTGTTGAAATTTCGATAAGGCTTATATCTATCCGCCATGAAACCTTGCAAATGATGCCCTGCAATTAATTCATGGTGTACCGTTGAACGAGAGAAATTAGGATTATTACCCCTCATGCTCATCATTTTATCATCATAATCCATGGTATTGGTCGGATACGCAATCAATAAAGTTTCACCACCTAAAAAGAAAGGACTCACTAATTGTCTTTCAGGTGACATCATATACATATTCCAAGTTTCTTCGGCTATTGGTGGGATGGTCAATAAATCGTACTTTTTCAAAAAATCAACTGACTGGTTATATAAATCAAACATCGCTTCGGGTTGTTTGCCAGGAGCTACATAAGTATTTTTTACTTTTTCCTGTGCGGCTTTCCAATTATCACCAAAACCCATTTCACGTGAAGCTTTTAATAATTCAGCATCACACCAAGCAAACTCTTTATTAGCGATATCAAATAACTCCTCAGGTGTGTAGGGGATAAACTCCAATTTTAATTGTCTAATTAATTCTTCTCTTCCAATGGGTTTACCAATAATACCACTTCCATCATCTTTTTGATAAGAAACTAATTTTCCCTTTTTCCTTATCGCCGCCGCATAAGTGTTTAATAAACTATCTGTAACAGCATAAGTTTTAGGAACCCACCAAGTGAATAATGGATCGTACCCATTATAAAAACTATAATAATTTTTTAAACTACTCTGCAACCCTTTAATCGCAGTAGCGGTGTAATCTGCCATGGTTAATTCAATACTATCAGCTGTCTTTAATCCAGCAATTGATTTAGCTATTTCTTTATTAATCGAATTTAATTCCTTTGCTACTTCTTGACCCACAACTTCAATTCCACGTCTGCGCGGTAGCTCCAATTTATAAATACGATCTGAAAAAGGCACATATTTGGCAATGACTTCGTACTTGATTTTTTCCTCCTTTAATTGATAAGCTTGATCCTCTAAATTTCGCTTGAATAAAATATAATCAACCTTTCCATTAATATCCATTGACGCAAAATCAAGCTTTATCATTTGCTTTTGATAGTCATCAATTAAACTCAATAATCGCTGACGACGCTCTGGGGTGTTATAACCATTATCCCTTTCACCATGCCTACTTGAAACCGAATAAAAACGCATAACACTCCCTTTATCTGCTTCATACTGAATCATGATATCAGACATTTCACTTGATTGCTTGTATGGGCTGCTTGTGCTTTGTTGAGCTGAAGCATTTATTGTTGGAAATAAAAGCGTTAAATAAATCGCAAAAAATATAGTTTTCATTAAGCTAAATGGTTTCATAGATAGTAGACTTTTGGTCGTGAAAAATTTCGACCTTTAAAAATAGTATTTTATGTAATAGCAGTAGCTTAAAAGACAAATTGCTGGAAATTTAAACCATATACAGCCCAATAATTTAAAAAATTCGACTATTATTTGGGTTGAAAAAAGAAAACAAATTAGGACTTTGTTTGATTCATCAAAAAATCAAACAAAGCTGTATCAAAATACTTTTGGAGATATTATATTATTGACTTTTTAATCGAATTGTTTACTTTGGTTTTAATTACCGTAATAAAATATTTGATTTGGATAAAATTTAAATCTAATTGGTTGATAAATAGCTAATTTCAGATTGAGAAAGTACTCGATTATATATTCTGACATCATCTAATTTTCCTTTGTAATATTCTTCGAAATCAATTTGTTTTCCAAAAGATAATATTCCACTTAAAATATTTGGAGTTATATAATCAACTTTATTGCTAACTGAAAGGATTCCATTTAGATATATACTCATAATTGACCCATCATAAGTTACTGTAATGTATTGGTATTTGTTTAAAGTTAGTTGGGTTTTTGTATTAGGATAATGATCATATTTCCAAATTAACGCATCAAAGATTGGTGATCCATAGGTATGTGTACCACATTCAAAAGCATTTCCATTTTCGGATTTACCAAAACAAACTAGCCATCCGTTTGATGATTCAGGTGATGCCCAAAAACTTACACTAAAAGGATTATTACCTGTAATTTTATTGAAAGTACTAACAATAATTTTTGAATTTACACCATTAAAATAATAGGCTCTATTATTAATACCATTTCTATCTGTGGTTAATATTGCTCCAGAATTTATACCATTATTCCCATACCCACTACTATCATTTGAATTACCTGTAAAAGGGTAATAAGCTACCAAACCAGTAGTTAAAGAAAATGGTGGAATTATGTTTAATTGCCCTAACAAAGAATTAAATTTTGCTAATAAATCCGCATATTGCTGATTTAAAAGAGATAATTGTGAAGTTAATGAAGCAATATTTGCATTTGCAGTAATCATTTGAGAATTAAGTAATGAAATTTGGCTGTTTATAGTATTTAATTGAATTCTAATTGAATCTAAACCCTTATTAATAACTACTATATTAGTATTTGTTAATGCTAATGCATTAGCCAACGAATCTCTACTTTTTTGTAATGCAGAAATATTGTTATTAATATCATTTATTTGTGGCTGGTAATCAATTTGTTTTTGGCATGAAAACATAAATGATGAAATAATTAAAATAAATACAGCTATTTTTTTCATAAATAATTTTTTATTAAAAGGTTTAATGAATGATGATATGATATTGTTACTCCATTAGGTTTTGTATAATAAATAATTGCAGTAAACCATTATTTAATATTTTAATGAAACATATTTATAAACTTTTACTAAATTTCAAAACAACCACTTTCATTAAAAGGGAACCAAAGTGGAAAAGACCCTAACAATTTCTTCCCCCAAAGAAATTGAAACCGCTAAATATTATATTCAAGGAATTCCTGGTTCATTTATTTTATTTCAGTTCTAAATTGATTTTTATATTTAACATTTTAGTATAACTAGGTTTCATAATAGGCAGGTTGTTTATATAATATATTAAAATTGAATAAATATTATATAACAATTCATTACATATAAGGTTATAATAAAATATCTTAATAAAAATCGTAAATTGTAATTACATATGAATAAGTTTAGAGATATCAAACCTATTTTTAGGTATGGTTAAAACAATTGTTTCATTATTAGGAGTAATAATCTGCCTTAACATTACAGCACAGACATTTACTTGCCCAAGCACCCCATCACTTAAATACCTTTTTAATACTAAAAGTGAAATTTCTAAAATTAGCCACACGCAAGATTTAGTTCTATTTCAGCCAGCGATTGAAAACTGGAGAGCACGTTTTCAACTAATTAAAAATAAGAGTGGGCTATTTGCTTTGATTGACGGAACTGGCCAAGTATATAAAGCAACCAATATTGATGATCAAACGGCTACTTTCAATCGTATAGATTCTACCCGTTTTATGGGTTACAATTTCGATGCTATTAATTTTTCATATAATGAATTAATATACTCTTTTGGAGGCTATGGCTTCTGGGTTAGGAATGGCTATTTAACTCATTTTACTCCTGGAGCTGAGTGGACAGTTGATAAAATAAATGTGCAATTTAAAACAACAAACAAATTCTATAGCTATCAACCAAAAGAATCAAAACTATATTATATCGAATTTCCTTGGGACAGTGAAGTGACTTTTGATAAAATTATAAATTCTACAGTAGTTGAATTTGATATCAAAAAAAGAGAAAATAAGAAACTAGGAAAACTTAACCCAAAAATTGGCTTTAGTTACAAATACTTTTCAATAGATATTCAAAGCCTAAATGGAGTTTTAAATTTTAATGAAGGTGAAATTTATTTATACAAATTTTCAACTAATAAAGTATACAAATTAGTTAACTTGAAAATCAAGGACGCTTTAGTTGGTAAATCGGGTACTGAATTAGAAACCACATTCGAAGACTCCGGAAAAATATATTACTCTTTCAACAACGATACCACCCTTAGAACGCTTCAAATTTCTATGAATGATTTTGAAGAAGAAGATTACCCAATATATATACCAGAGAAAAACTATATGTATTTGTGGATTATTCTTATTATAATTGTCATATTCATTTCAATATTTGGATTATATAAGTTTAATAATAGAAAAAAGATTGCAAAAGAAGATTTCGTAGAAGAAATATATACTGTGGATTTAAACAGCAATGAATTCAGTCCTATAGAAACTTCCTTAATCGATATGTTAATTGAAAAATCAAATATTGATTCACATTTAACCGTAGATGAATTGAATAGTATATTAGGTATCAAAAAGAAAACCATTGAAATTCAAAAGCGTGTTAGAACAGAAACCATTAACCGCATTAACCATAAGTTCAATGTAAACTTCAATTTAGAAACCGTCTTTATTGAAAGGACAAGGTCAGCAGATGATAGAAGATACTTTAACTATATAATTAGCAAAGCAAATACTAAAATATACCTTAAGAAAGCTACTATTTAATTACCTAATCCAAATTTGATGATGTGTATTGAAAGACGAACTATTAGGAAAATCATCGACCTCCCATCTTGAACCATGCCCTCTAATACCCCAATGATAAGTTCCACTTAACCAAAATGGAAAATTGGTCATTGCAAGATCCCCTTCATTCGTAAAATAATTGGCTGCACTATTTGGTAGCATAGCATAATGCAATACATACAATATAATATATATTAAAAGTATTTTATTTATTTAAAAATTTACAACTTTCCTATCTCACTATCCATCCAAGTGAGGCGTTTGCTTATCCATGATCTTAAATAGTCTAATTCCTCTTGATGCGTTTTGCCAACAAAATTATTATAAGGGAGTTTCACACCTAAAATTTTCCAGCGTTCAAAATGCTTACTAATACTATTATTAGCAGTTAAAATGGCTAGGTGATTATCAATAGTTGTATTAATATTATTTAAACTTAATTTACTTGTCCGAAGTTCAGTCCACCTGGCTTTTAACTTGCTCGTGAAATTAGGATCGGACAATAACTTCTTCCACCAAAAATTAATGAGCCATGCATCCGTAGGATAGTAATTATTAAAATTAAACATCCATGTTGCACCATTCACAAATGCAATTCGATCATCATTTCCAAATCCCAAATTAAAATCCCAAATTGGACCCATTTTAAGTTTTCCAGATCGGTCTTTATTCATATAAGTACTCAACCTATAAGCATCTGGATTATAGGCAAATTCATTTAAAATTAAAAAGTCAATAAAACTATTAACATCTATGTATTTGGAATATCCTGTTGTTGTGTTATCAAAATTTTGACTTAACAAAGTGTTTTCAAATTCATTAATATAAGTTTGTAAGTATTTTTTTTGACCAGCTGTTATTGCATCATATTTTGGATACTCATACATATAATAAGTTTCAGCACCTTTTTTAGGACCATATGGAGTGTATGCAATTTTATTTCCATTAGGATCATATCCAGACCTAAAACTTAATGCCTCGGTATATATAGCATCAGCCTCCCATCCTACAATGGTATTATCCCCCGCTGATTTATCTACTTTTAAAATGTACCCACCAGTTACTAATGAACCATCATTATCTGTTGCAGACATTTTTGTAATGTTGACCCTTTCTTTATCTCGCTTCATCTTCTCCATCAAAACATAAAGTCCTAAATACTCTCCATTAATATTTAATTGCACATATTTTGTTCTGGTTGCATACATGCCTATTTGATTGGACAAATCATAAATAAGCGTATTTCTAATTAAGGCTTTATCATTGGCAGGTGCATACAAAATAAAGTCAGACTGTTTTGGAAAATCCATAATTGCACTGTCGGTGTCATTGTCTAAAGCATCCCTTAATTCAAAGCCATAGGATTTTTGATCAAATAAACGAAAAGAAGTTGAACCCCTGTATTCAATGCCAATATTTGATCTAAATACAATCGTATCGCCCAATTGAATTTGTATGATAGATTGAACCTTAGGTTCATTAACAATAGTATTTCTCTTTGTACTAATATATATGGTGGGTACTTTATTGGTATAAGAAGTAACCGATTTCCAAAAAGCATTTTTTGGAAATGTATCAACGTTATTTGTTGGAGTCGGCAGTTCAACTAACAATATTTCTTTCTTTTGGCAGGAAGCAAGAAAAATTATGAATACAAAAATTACAAACCTTTTTAATATTGTCATAAAGTAAAAATAGTGCTTTAATAGCTATAATATAAAAAGAGTGTTCAAGTTTATAAACTAAACTGAACACTCTTTTTATATTTATAATCTCAAATTATTATTGCATATCTCCACCTGTTACAAACACATTCGCGGCTGGTGAAACTACCGTTACAACAGCATACTGACCACCTGATCTAGTATAGTTTGAACGGTTAAATATGGTTGCACTTGTAATTGGAGCAATAGTTATTGACCCAGCTGCCATTTGTACAATCATACAGTTAAATCCAGCTGCAAGCGTATTACTACCAGGTATATTTATAGTAAGTGCACCTGTGTTAGCGCAATAAATGATTTTACCATTATCCCCTTGCTGTAATGTATAAGAAGTTGTTCCAGCTACCACACTTCCACTATTTACTGCAGCACTACCTCCTTCAATTGTTTTATTAGAGAATGAAATAGTAGTTCCATTGTCGGTAATATTACTTGGTGTAATTGCTGAAGAGGATGAATATTTAGGAAGCGCGTTAGTTGTTCCGCCAGAAATTGAACTTGTTGTTGACCAAGTTGCAGCACCGGCAGCACTTAATGTTAATACCTGTCCAGTTGTACCTGTTGCAGTTGGGAAAGTTGTTCCACCTGCTGTTAATACATTGGTACTACTTATAGTTACTGGTGCACTAAATGTGGTTGTACCAGTAAATGTCTTAGCTCCTCCAATTGTTTGTGTAGTAGTTATATCAACAAAATTCTTAGTTGCAGATCCAGTACCTCCATTCGTAATAGGAACTATGTCTATCCAAGTTGGAGCACCTGTACCAGCAGAAGTTAATATTTGCCCAGTAGTTCCAGCAGCAGTATATCCTGTAGCACCTGCACCAGTTTGGTATGGTATCACGCCTGCGGTACCACCTGCTAAACCTGTTGCAGAAATAGATTGTGTAATACCATATCCTAAACCTAAGTTCCAATAAAATGTTGTCCCATCATAATAGAAAGTTACTACGTCAGTTGCATTTGCTGTAGTAGATAAATTAAGTCCTGAAGATGATCCTAATACCTTATTCGATTTACCTGAAACGCTTGGCAATGCCAATGTGAAAGGACCGCCAGATGCAGGTTGCGTTACAACTAAAGTACCTGTAGATCCTACGGGAGGTGGAGTTGCGCCAAATGACAATGTACTATTTGCATTTAAGGTTACACTTGCATTTAATCCTGACATTGGTGTCCATGTAATGGTTGAACCAGCAGTTAATCCAACTGGTGTAGAAGAATATACTGGTGCATTAATGTCTCCATTTACTTGCAATCTACTTGTTGTATTAGACGCGGTTCCAACACCTATTGATACGTTACCACCATTTGGATTAATATATAAAGGATAGTTGGTACCCAATGCTAATAAATCACCTGCTTGAATCCAAGGTTTAGTACTTACTGTTCCAAAATCCAATACAGTATTATCACCACCTCGTATTCTTAAAGCACCACCTGTTTGAGTTGTACCTGTTGTCACTGGAGCAGCGTTAACACCATCATTAACTAATAAAGCAGATCCTCCAGCAAAAGCAGAACTATTTGAATTTATCATAACACTTGTACCATCATCAAATAATTTACTATTAGCTATTGAAGTTGCACTTGTATATTTTGGTAAATAGTTTATAGTACCGCCCGTAATCGCACTAGTGGTAGTCCATGTTGCAGATCCTACAGCATTAAGTGCTAATACTTGACCTACTGTACCTGTTGAAGTTGGGAAGGTTGTTCCACCTGCCGTTAATAAATTAGTACCACTTAAAGTAACTGGCCCGTTAAATGTAGTTGTACCAGTAAATGTTTTACTACCTCCAATTGTTTGCGTAGTAGTTAGGTCAACATAATTTGGCGTAATCCATGCCGGTGCAGTTGTTCCAGTTGAAGTTAATATTTGTCCTGAAGTTCCAGCAGCTGTATATGCTGTTACATTCGGTGCTGATTGATAAGGCATTGATCCAGCAACACCACCTATTAATGAACTAGCAGCAACTGATTGCGCCAATCCATATCCTAAACCTACGTTCCAATAAAAATCATTTCCATCATAATAG
>CANETM010000006.1 GCA_947441205.1 Bacteroidota bacterium
ATCCTGTGGATCCTTTGGAATTAATAATTTAGTCAACTCTTTTTCTAAAGATTCTTTTTCTTCCTCCAATGCAGGTAACTCCATTTTTGCCAATTCACGCATATCAGCATCATCCCCGTTTAAAGAATCTTTTGCAAATTTATGCTCGTCCAACACCTTTACATATCTTAAATAAGGCTGTACAATTTTTTCCAAGGAACGATATTCCTTGCTCATTTTACCAAATTCAGTTTGATTATTAATAATCTCCGGATTGGTCAAAGCCACCCCTACTTGGTCAAACCTGGCTTTTATGGCTTCTAATTTATCTAACATAGTCGTTTTTCTGTGCGCAAAAATAGCTATTTTAGTTGTCAATTAAAACAATCCCAACACATGAAATACTTAGTACCCATATTCCTTGCATTTTCAATTGGAGTTCAAGGCCAAGCAATCCATTTCAAATCGGTGTTGGTGGACACACATAATGATGCTGTTACGGCTTGTATAGAGAAAAATATAAGCTTAGACCAGGACTTAACTGGAATAAATCACTCTGACTTAAAAAGGTTTAAACAAGGGGGCGTTGATTATCAATTATTTTCCATTTGGTGTGATGGCGATAAACAAAAACCATATGCTTGGGCGATGCGCGAAATGGATACCATTGACGCAGTAGCTGCAAGAAATCCAAATAAAATGGTGGTAGCTAAATCTTGGAAGCAAATTGATAAAGCTTTAAAAGATGGTAAATTAATCGCGCAATATGGTGTTGAAGGTGGACATATGATTGAAGATGATATTAATAAATTGGACACTTTTTATAAAAGAGGCGCAAGATACATGACCCTTACATGGAATAATTCACCAAGTTGGGCAAGTTCACATGCCGACGAAAAAGACCCTAAATATAAAGGACCAAAAGGATTAACTCCGTTTGGAAAAGAAATTGTTGCACGTATGAATAAGCTTGGTATTATAGTGGATATTTCACATGTGGGTGAAGCCACTTTTTGGGATGCTATTAAAACAACTAAGAAGCCGGTGATTGCTTCTCATAGTAACGCATATTCAATTTGTCCGGTTACTAGAAATTTAAAGGATGATCAAATAAAAGCAGTAGGTAAAAATGGTGGCGTTATTAATTTGAATTTCTTTTCAGGATTTGTAGATAGTAATTTTAGTAAAAAAAATAATGCTTTCAGAAATAATCATAAAGTAGAGCTTGATTCTCTTTTAGCAACAGGTATTCAACAAGAATATGCACAAGGAATTTTAGCTGATAAATATAAGAAAGAGTCTGACGCCATTAAACCAGATATTGAATTACTAATGAAGCACTTTGATCATATCGTGAAATTGATTGGTATCGATCACATTGGCATCGGCTCCGATTTTGATGGAATTGATTCAGCACCTTTACAGTTAAAAACAGTATTGGATTATCCAATTTTTACGCAAGCATTAATTAAGCGAGGTTATAAGGATGCGGATATTGCAAAAGTATTAGGAGGAAATTTCCTTCGCGTTTACCGTATTAATAATCCTAATTAGTTTTTAATTTTCAATTAATGATTTTTCAAGCCTACTCCATAAACGGTTAGGCTTGTTTACTTATACATACTACTAAAAAATAAGAGGGGTTTAATTGTAACCGCTAAAAGGATAGTAGTTTTTGCAATGTCTCTTCTAACCTACTATTCGCTAAATATTGTTTTTCTAAAATAATATTAAAGGGGATAGGTGTATCAAGTGATGCGCATCGCATTATGGGAGCATCAAGTAGGTTAAAGCAATGCTCACTTATCCATGCACTAATTTCACCACCAATACCTCCTGTTAGATTGTCTTCATGCAATATTAATACTTTACCGGTTGTGGCAACTGCTTGTTTAATGGCTTCGTAATCCAACGGGGCCAAGCTTCTTAAATCTAATATTGTTAAAGATTTCGAAGCGTTTTCAGCCTGGCATTTTTTTGCCCAATGTACGCCCATTCCATAAGTGATGATCGTTGCGTCAGTTCCTTTACTAATGAAATTTGCTTTACCAATAGGCACTTGATAATAGGTATCTGGCACATCTCCTTCTATACTTCGATACATAGCCTTGTGTTCAAAATATAATATAGGATTAGGATCAGTCAAAGCTGCAATCATTAATCCTTTTGCATCAGCAGGATTAGAAGGGTAAACCACTTTTAACCCAGGAACATGTGTAAACCATGCTTCATTGGATTGGGAATGAAAGGGACCGGCTCCTACTCCAGCACCTGTTGGCATTCTTATAACCACGTCAGCGTTTTGTCCCCACCTGTAATGTATTTTGGCTAAATTATTTACAATTTGATTAAACCCTACAGTAACAAAATCAGCAAATTGCATTTCCATTACCGATTTAATTCCTTCCAAACTCAAACCCAATGCAGCACCTACAATCGCGCTTTCACAAATGGGTGTATTTCGAATTCTATTTTTTCCAAACTCATTTATAAAACCTTCTGTCATTTTAAAGGCACCCCCATACTCGGCAATATCCTGTCCCATGATAATCATTTCAGGATAACGCTGCATAGCGGCTCGCATCCCATCACTGATAGATTCTATAAAACGCTTGTGTTGTACTGCAGGTTGCACTAATGTTTCAAGTGCAGGAATATCATTTGCTTCCATTGGCGCAAATAAATCAGCTAACTCATTTTCAATAGATGGTGTAAATTCGGTTGTTTCCATGACTTGTTTTAAATCATGTTCAATTTTATCTTTAATGGAAGCACGAATTTGAACAACTTCATCCTCCTTTAAAATATTTGTAGTGACTAAAAACTGTTCAAAGTTTTTGATGGGATCTTTTTGTTCCCATAATTCAAATAACTCCTTTGGTACATACTTAACGCCACTTGCTTCTTCATGCCCACGCATTCTAAAAGTATCACATTCAATTAAATATGGTTTTTGATTTTTAATACAGTATTCTCTAACTCCTTTTACTGTATTATATACTTCTAAAATATTATTCCCATCAATACGAATACCTTCCATTCCATATCCTTTAGCACGATCCACCAAGTGTGAACACTTATACTGTTCATTGGTTGGTGTACTTAATCCGTATCCATTATTTTCAATGATAAAAATGACTGGTAAATTCCATACAGCAGCTACATTCAGTGCCTCATGAAAATCGCCTTCGCTTGTTCCACCGTCACCTGTAAATGCTAATGAAACTTTTGATTGACCTCTTTGTTGGTATGCTAAAGCAACCCCATTTGCAATTGCCAATTGTGGTCCTAAATGTGAAATCATACCACAAACATGATGCGCTTTGGATCCGAAATGGAAGCTTCTTTCTCTTGCTTTACTATAACCAGTGATATCGCCTTGCCATTGTTTGAATAATTCAGTCAGCGGCATATTTCGTGATGTAAAAACACCTAAATTTCTATGCAACGGCATAATCCATTCATCTTGATCCATTGCCAAAGTAGCCCCTACTGCAATTGCTTCTTGACCAATACCACTAAACCATTTACTAATTTTTCCTTGACGTAATAGTATCAACATTTTTTCTTCAATCATTCTTGGTAATAATAATGATTGATATAATTCAATTAGTTGTTGATTTTCTAAATCACCTTGGTGGTATTCCATCACATTCCGTTTAATATCCCAAATTTACCATTTTTATGGTCAACAAAAGCCTGGTTGTGTAACGAAAATGCTTCCCACAAAAAAAGTCCCGAGGGTATCGGGACTTTTTTATAATATGTAATTTCAATTAATCTCTTGAATTAAGCTTACTTAACAATTTTAGTATTTCTAGATACAACCAAACCAAGGTTACTAATAACCCAAATGCGCCGTACCACTCCATAAATTTTGGAGCGCCCATTTCAGCAGCTTTTTCGATTGAATCAAAATCAAGAAGCAAGTTAAATGCTGCGATACCAACAATAAACAAGCTAATTCCGATACTCAATAAACTACCGTCATTTGGACCAAAACCCATATCAATACCGAAAAGGCTTAAAACCCAAACAATCAAGTAAAATAATGCAATTCCCATTGTTGCCGACATTATAATTGATCTTAAACGATTGGTTACATTGATAATTCTAAAATTATACAATAAAAACATAGCTAATGCTACGCCCATTGTCAAACCAACAGCATGAATAATCATATTAGGATATCTTTCTGCAAATACTGTATTAAAATAAGCACTGATACCTCCAATAAAAAATCCTTCTAATATAGCATAACCCGGGGCTAAGTAACCTGCCCATTTAGGCTTAAACATCATAATCATAGCTAAGATAAATCCTCCAATTGCACCTACTAACATAAGTGTTGTAGCAGTTCCTTGAGTTTCTTTTGTATAAATACTCCATTCATACATTGCACCACCCATCAACATTAATAACATGAAACCAAATTTATTAATGGTTCCGCGAACAGTCATGACGCCAAATGCTTTTGCATTTTCGTTTAAACTTTTATCAAATATTTTTTCAGTTAGGGTTGGGTTCCCTGAATTAAATGTTGCCATAATTGTAGTTTTAATTGCTGGTATAAATATACAAAATAATTACTTAATTCTTTGTCAATGAAATGTTAACGTCCGTCATTGATTAGGCCAGGGTATTGACTTAGCTTTCGTAATTCATAATTGGGATTTGACTTTAACATTCCAATCATTTTAACCAATTTAATGGAATCAGCCGCTGAACCAAACATATAATCATGCATTAATAAAACCAAATGATTTTTTGTTCTGGTTTCATGCTTAATAAATGCTGAGTCAATTTTTTTTATCAAAAATTGAGGTGAATTTAAGGGTCGACCATAAATATTAAACTTCCACTCAACATCCCATCCAATGATGTTAAATCCTGCACTGTCCAATTTGCGTACTAAAGGTTTAACTAAATTACTTGCATATTTTACATTAGCTGTATTCCAAGCATTATTCCCAGGTAAACGAACAATATTATTCCTAAAACTCAACTTACTTTTTGCCCTTAAAAAATCATTAAGCGCCATTTTAGGATTATGATAAAAATAAAGGTATTCGCTGTTTGCGTGGGTGTAACTGTGATTCCCTATCACAAACATGGAATCGTTGTAAAAAATGCGGCGATATAGTTTTTTTGTTTGGGCTGATTTTGCTTGGTGCATACCCACTTCAAAGAAAGTTGCAGGTGTATGTTCATTTAAACATATATCAATACAATTGCCTGTTCCCCTCAAGGGTCCGTCATCAAAACTCAAATAAATATACTTCTTATTTTGCTTATTTGAAGGCTTAGTTGTATTGGCAACGATTGCATTTTGAGGAAGTATGGAAGTAAAAAAATGGACTAAAATATAAAAAACAGGAGCCAATATCATTATGCCTAAAAATTAGTTTGCAAAGTTAACCAAGAAAAAATAAAAAAAACAATAAAAAAATAACATTTAGGCGCTTGTCTATGTACCTTTACGGACAAATAATAGCTATATGCAGAACGAAGTTACTTTACAAGATGTAGTAATCAAATTTGCTGGTGACAGCGGAGATGGAATGCAATTAACAGGTCAACAATTTACAAACAATACTGCTATTTTAGGAATTGACCTTGCAACCTTCCCCGATTTCCCTGCAGAAATTAGAGCCCCTATTGGCACCTTACCTGGCGTAAGTGGTTTCCAAGTTCACTTTAGTTCTGATAAAGTATATACACCCGGCGACTCATGTGATGTATTAGTTGCGATGAACGCTGCCGCTTTGAAAGTAAATTTAAAGGGATTAAAAAAAGGTGGTAAAATTATAGCAAACGTAGATGGTTTTGATGTTAAAAATTTACGTCTTGCAAATTATGCAGAAGGTATCAATCCATTGGAAGATGGAAGTTTAGATGGATATGAATTAACAAAAATCGATATTACTAAATTAACACGCGAAGCTTTAAAAGATTTCCCTGAATTAGGAAACAAAGAAAGAGATCGTGCAAAAAATATGTTTGTATTGGGCGTTATCTATTGGGTTTACAATAGAGACTTAGATACAACACTTGATTTTCTAAAAGAAAAATTTGGTAAAAAAGAATCCATCTTCAATAGTAATGTCGCTGTTTTAAAAGCAGGTTATTTTTATGGTGAAACTGCTGAATTATTTAACGCAGCAAGATTCAAAGTTGAGAAGTCAAAAATGGACCCAGGCACTTACCGTAGTATTATGGGTAATCAAGCTTTATCAATGGGACTAATCGCAGCTTCTCAAAAATCAAAATTACCTATTTTCTTGGGTTCATACCCAATTACACCTGCTACTGATATTTTACATGAATTAAGTAAGTATAAAAATTTTGGTGTTAGAACTTTCCAAGCTGAAGATGAAATTGCAGGTATTGCTTCAGCAATTGGTGCTAGCTATGGTGGACAAATTGGTTTAACCACTACTTCTGGACCAGGTATGGCTTTAAAAACCGAAGCAATGGGACTTGCCATGATGTTAGAATTGCCATTGGTGATTATAAATATTCAACGAGGTGGACCATCAACAGGTTTGCCTACAAAAACAGAACAAAGTGATTTGTTGCAAGCCTATTATGGACGAAATGGTGAGGCGCCTATTCCTATTTTAGCAACTTCAACTCCAAGCGATTGTTTTGAAATGGCATTTGAAGCCGTAAGAATTGCTTTACAACATATGACTCCGGTTATTTTATTAAGTGATGGATACATTGCGAATGGTGCTGAGCCTTGGAAATTTCCAAATGCTGCCGACCTTCCAGAAATTGAAGTTACTTTTAAAACAAAATTGGATGATGGTGAACTTAAGTATAAGCCATACACTAGAAATGAAAAATTAGCGCGTCCATGGGCGGTTCCAGGAACACCTGGTTTAGAACACCGAATTGGGGGCTTAGAAAAACAACATGAAACTGGAAACGTAAACTACGAAGCAGAGAATCACCAGTTCATGATCAAAATGAGAGAAGCTAAAGTAGATAAGATTGCAGACTATATTCCTAAACAAACTATTGACAGCGGTGCGGAAAAAGGTAAAGTATTAGTATTAGGATGGGGCTCAACTTACGGCACCATAAAAGGCACTGTAAAGGATTTACAAGCACAAGGAAAATCAGTAAGCCACGCACACATCAAGTATATGCGTCCTTTCCCAAGTAATTTAGGGGACATATTAAAGAATTTTGAAACGGTGTTAATTCCTGAAATTAATAATGGTCAATTAATAAAAATTATTCGTGATCAATATTTTGTGGACGCTAAGGGATATAATAAAATGATGGGTATTCCTATTACAAAACAAGAATTGACTGATTCAATTAATCAATACTTATAGTAATCATTTTAATTAAGCTTTATTATTCTTTTCAAAGTATTTACAATATGCTTGCAATCCGCATGCTTCACATTTAGGACTTCGTGCTAAACATGTGTAACGACCATGTAGAATTAACCAATGGTGCGCAGTATGAACTAAATGAGTTGGAATATTTTTTATTAAATCTTTTTCGACAGCCAAAGGCGTTGTTGCTGTCATTGGAACAAGTCCTAATCTTTTACTGACTCTATTTACATGCGTATCCACTGCCATATTAGGTTGATTATCCCAAACGCTTGTAATCACATTGGCCGTTTTTCGTCCCACTCCCGGTAATTTTACTAATTCCTCAATTGTCATGGGCACTTCTCCATTAAAATCATTCACCAATAATTGACTCATTCCAATTAAGTGTTTGGTTTTATTATTAGGATAAGAAATACTTTTTATAATGGGAAATAAATCATCAAAACTGGCCTTAGCCATTTTTTGTGGAGTAGGATATTTATTAAAAATATTCTGCGTAGTAAGGTTCACTCGCTTGTCTGTGCATTGCGCTGATAAGATAACAGCTACTAATAATTCAAATGGATTGTTATAAGTAAGTTCCGTTTCTGCAACCGGCATATGTGTTTGGAAATAATCCAATATACTTAAATAGCGTTCTTTTTTTTTCATTTCTTTTGCTCAGGTGTAGCTTTACTTTCGGCAGTGTCTTCAAACAAGTACAATTCCTCCCCTTCCCTTTTTAGCAAGTATCTTTCTCTGCCAAACTTTTCAATAGAAGTAGGATTACTTTGCAAATTATTAAGTTGACTTTTAGTATTATTAATTTCGTCATCATAATACTTCGTTGAATTTTGAATTTTTTTCAACTCCTCAGCAGTTGCTTTTTGCTGAAAATAATCACGTTGATCAAAAAATAACATCCAGACAATAAATACTACTGATACAATAAAGTATCGATTAAAAAGTATGGCAGGTATTTTCTTAATCACTTTCAAAAATATTTAAGTAGGTAAAATTAATATAGTTATGCTAATACTCAAAAAGAATAAAGGCCCCAATCGGGGCCTTTATATATTAAATCAATTTGATTATTTATTACCAAACTTCAATTTCCCTTTTGTAGGGAATACGCCTGTTTCTCCTAATTGCTCTTCAATACGAATTAATTGATTGTATTTAGCCATACGGTCAGTTCGAGAAGCAGAACCTGTCTTAATTTGACCGCAATTTAATGCAACCGCTAAATCAGCAATGGTCGTATCTTCTGTTTCACCTGAACGGTGAGACATAATCGTGTTATAGCCATTATGTTGCGCTAAGCTTACCGCATTAATAGTTTCAGTTAAAGTACCAATTTGGTTTACTTTAACTAATAAACCATTTGCAATTTTCTTATCAATTCCAGTTTGTAAACGAGTTACATTGGTTACAAATAAATCATCACCAACCAATTGACACTTATCTCCAATAGTAGTTGTTAAGTTTTTCCAACCTGCCCAATCATCTTCAGCCATACCATCCTCGATGGAAACAATTGGATATTTCTTAACCCATGATTCCCAATATTTAACTAATTGATCAGAGCTCATTTCTTTGCCAGAACTCTTATGGAAAACATATTTCTTTTTCTTAGCATCCCATAATTCACTGTTTGCCGCATCCATAGCAATAGCAATTTGCGTTCCTGCTTTATATCCAGCAGCAGTGATTGCTTCTAAAACTGTTTCAATAGCTTCTTCGTTGCTTTGAATATTTGGAGCAAAACCACCTTCATCACCTACGTTTGTGCTATATCCTTTCTTTTTCAACGTACTTTTTAATTGGTGGAAAATTTCCACACCCCAACGTAAACCTTCGCTGAAGCTTGGTGCTCCAACTGGCATAATCATGAACTCTTGAAAATCAATTTTATTATCTGCGTGTGCACCACCATTCAAAATATTCATCATTGGCATTGGTAATGTTCTTGCATTTGTACCACCAATATATCGATATAAAGGCAAGCTTGCTTCTTCAGCAGCTGCTCTAGCAGCAGCCATTGAAACTGCTAAAATTGCATTTGCACCTAATTTAGCTTTATTTGGTGTACCGTCTAATTCAATCATTACTTGGTCGATAGCTGCTTGTGCAGTAACATCAAAACCAACAATGCTATTGGCAATTAAAGTGTTTACATTTTTTACTGCCTTTAAAACACCTTTACCTAAATATTTCTTTTTGTCGTTATCTTTTAATTCTACTGCTTCATGAACTCCTGTGCTAGCACCACTTGGCACTGCTGCTCGGCCCATAGCGCCTTCGTCTGTTAATACATCTACTTCAACAGTAGGATTTCCGCGGCTATCTAAAATTTGTCTTGCTTTTACTTCAACAATGTAACTCATAGTTTTGTTATTTATTTTCTATTATTAATGTCTAATTGATACCGCAATTTACACCCATTTTTTTTAATGAGTAAGCAATTTGAAAATTTCTTCCAAACTGGTTTCTTGGGTTTGTAAGGCTTGGATATTCAGTCCTTTAGCTAATGCAAAATTGAGTAACTCTTTTTTTAACTTATTAATATCCTTCGATTTAATGACTAACACATGTTTGTCTTGTTTATTAAAATCAAGTTCCTGGAAAAAGACGTCTGTTAAATAGGGTTCAATTTCTTCATCAAAAACAACTTTGACCGCTGGTTGTGTTGGTTTTAATAAATCATTTATTAAGGTATTGGCAACTAGCTTTGCCTTGTTTAAAACAAGCACACTTGAACATATAGCAGACACTTCTTGTAAAATATGAGTTGAAAATAATACAATCGCATCCTTGCTTATACTTACAATAAGATTTCTAATTTCAACTAGTTGATTGGGATCTAAACCCGAGGTGGGTTCATCTAATAAAACAAGAGCAGGTTTATGTATAATCGCAGCAGCAATACCAACTCTTTGTTTATACCCTTTTGAAAGAGCTCCAATTTTTTTATGTTGCATAGATTGCAATCCGGTTAACTCAATCAACTCCTCAATTCGATTTGCAGGATTAGTAATTTTATGAATAGATGTTAAGAATGAAAAATATTCTTTCACATACATTTCCTCGTACAAAGGATTGGATTCAGGTAAATAGCCCACTAATTTTTTAAAGGAAATGGGATCTTTTTGATTAGAAATTCCATTTAAAATCACCTCTCCTGCATCGGGTGTCAAATAACCTGCAATCATTTTCAATGTCGTACTTTTCCCTGCACCATTAGGGCCTAAAAAACCTACAACCGAACCTTTATCAATGGTAAACGACAAATCAGCAACCGCAATTTGCGCATCATAACTTTTTGAAAGGCCTTGAATAATTAATGACATATTCAAAAATACTTAACAAATACTAAATATTCGTTAACTAGTTATTAATCTCTTCGGATGTTGAAGGCAAATGCGCATATTCATTGGTGGCTGCATACTTGCCAAACAAGAAAAATCCAACACAAATGGGTATGAATATTATTAAAATGATGGACCATTGTAAAATCACATTTGCCCTTGTCGATTCGCCAGCTGCCTGTATTTTAATATTAGCTTGATAAACTAAAAAACAAATGATGGCGGGTGCTAAAAGCATCCAAACAAATCCTAATAATTTTTTTAAAGTATTCATAATTTATGATTTAATTAATCCATAACATTTTTATCGACCTTATTGGATAAATATACAAGTCCAATAACAAAACAAACCGCAGCAACACCAATTGGATACCATAATCCCGCCAATGAATCACCCGAAGGATTTGAACTTGTTTTTGTGAACTCAACAATTAAGGTGCCCAAAAAAGGAACCAACCCACCAAATACACCATTACCAATATGGTAAGGAAGTGACATGGACGTATACCTGATTTTGGTAGGGAACATTTCCACTAAGAAAGCCGCAATAGGTCCATAAACCATAGTCACATATACAATTTGAATAAAAATGAGCCAAATAATATCCCAAGTAGCGGACTTGCCCATTGTTTTTTCAATCACAATATTTGATTTAGGCGATTTATATTTTATGAGTGTAGGATTAATTAAATTAATGGGACGATCCACGCCAAATTCATTAAATCCAATAAGTGTATCGGTAATGGTGTATTTAAAATTAGAACCATCTAAATAGGCAGTATCAATAACTTGTCGAATATACATTTTATGTCTATCCTTTGCATCTACCAAAGGCATTAAGGGACCCGCTTTGGTAATTCTATAGTCAACAATTTGTGTTCGATTACTTGCCGATGTAATTGCAATAAACTCTTTATATATAGGACGATATGTTAGTATAGCCAATAACATGCCCAATAGCATAATCCATTTTCTTCCTATTTTATCACTTAGCCACCCAAATAAAACAAAACAAGGTGTTGCCATTAATATCGCCACCAACATAATATTTCTGGATTGCACGAAATCAATTTTACAAACTGTCTCTATAAAACTTTGCGCATAAAATTGACCCGTATACCAAACAACGCCCTGCCCCATCACTGCACCAAACAAGGCCAATAAAACCATTTTGAAATTTGCTTTATTTCCAAAGCTTTCCTTAAGCGGGTTGGTTGATGTTTTACCTTCAGATTTTAATTTTGAAAACATAGGAGACTCGCTCATACGCATTCTAATTAAAACCGATACGCCAACTAATATAATTGAAATCCAAAATGGATATCTCCATCCACCCCATTCTGCACTAAAATTTTCGACTCCTTGATTTGAACGAATTAATATGATGACACCTAAAGCTAAAAATAAACCAAGTGTAGCCGTTGTCTGAATCCATGAAGTCCAAAATCCTCTTTGACCAACAGGTGCATGCTCAGCAACATAGGTTGCTGCACCACCGTATTCTCCTCCTAATGCCAATCCTTGTAATAATCTTAATATAAGTACAATTATAGGCGCTGCCCAACCAATAGTAGCATAACCCGGAACAAGACCAATCGCAAATGTAGAACCACCCATTATGACTAAAGTCAGTAAAAAAGTATGTTTGCGTCCAATTAAATCCCCCAATCGACCAAAAACCAAGGCTCCAAATGGTCTTACAATAAAGCCTGCTGCAAAAATAGCCAATGTGCTTAAAAGTGCTGCTGTACCTGCTTCGGCTGGGAAAAACTGTTTAGACAATATAGTGGCCAACATCCCAAAAATATAAAAATCATACCATTCAATAAGTGTTCCCACAGAGGAAGCCCCGATGACAAACGCAATACTACTTTGTTTTTTTTCTGCATTCATAGCGATCGTTTTTCCAGTTATCATTCAAGTTAAATATTTATAGGTAAAAAATGTAAATTTGATACATCTATTTATAACGATTGCATATGAGCTACCCTTATCAAATTAAAAGTCTCGAACAATATCATGAGGCATACAAAAAAAGTATTGATACTCCCGAGTTATTTTGGAATGAAATTGCTGAAACATTTACTTGGCAAAAAAAATGGGACACCACTTTAAATTGGAATTTTAAGGAACCCAAAGTAACATGGTTCAAAGGTGGTAAATTAAATATTACAGAAAATTGCTTGGATAGACATTTAGAAAAAAATGGAGACACACCAGCCCTAATTTGGGAGCCAAATGATCCGGAGGAACATCATCGAATAATTACTTACAAACAATTGCATTTAAAAGTTTGTCAATTTGCACAAGTACTCTTAAATAATGGGGTGCAAAAAGGAGATCGTGTTTGTATTTACATGGGCATGATACCAGAGTTGGCCATTGCGGTATTAGCGTGTGCCCGAATTGGTGCTATTCACAGCGTTATTTTTGGTGGCTTCTCAGCACAAAGTATTGCCGACCGTTTGGAAGATGCAAAAGCTGAATTTATAATTACTTGTGATGGCGCCTATCGCGGTGCAAAAGACATCCCCTTAAAATCAGTAATTGATGATGCATTGATTGGTAATAAAACAATTAAGCGCGTGATTGTATGTACAAGAACCAGAACCGCGGTATCCATGTTAAAAGGGCGAGATGTTTGGTGGGAAGATGAAATTAAAAAAGTGGAGACACAGGCATTGCCATTAGTAGCGCCGGTTGAAATGGATGCCGAGGATCCATTATTTATTTTATATACTTCGGGATCAACAGGTAAACCAAAAGGAGTAGTGCATAGTGTTGCTGGATATATGGTATACACTACCTATACATTTGTGAATGTATTCCAATATCAACCAAATTATATTTTCTTTTGCACAGCTGACGTAGGATGGATTACAGGACATAGCTATATTGTATACGGCCCATTAAGCGCAGGTGGAACTTCATTAATGTTTGAAGGCATTCCTACTTTTCCTGATGCTGGACGTTTTTGGGATATAATCGACAAGTTTAAAGTCAATATTTTATACACTGCACCTACTGCCATTCGTTCCTTAATGGGATTTGGATTGGGGCCAGTTAAAAATCACGACTTAAGTAGTTTAAAAGTTTTAGGAACAGTTGGCGAACCCATTAATGAAGAAGCATGGCATTGGTATGATGAAAACATTGGAAAGAAAAAATGTCCCATTGTAGATACTTGGTGGCAAACAGAAACAGGCGGTGTTATGATTTCAAATATGGCAGGAATTACACCAGGAAAACCAGGCTGGGCAACATATCCAATGCCAGGTGTGAAAGCAATATTAGTAGACGACAAGGGAAATGAAATCACAGAAAAAGTAGATGGATTATATCGCGGTAATTTATGTATCACACAACCATGGCCTGCAATTTTAAGAACAACTTACGGAGATCATGAAAGATGTCGGACTAATTATTTTGCAACCTATGATAATTTATATTTTACAGGAGACGGTGCATTAAGAAATGAAGAAGGACAATTTAGAATCACGGGTCGTGTGGACGATGTATTAAATGTAAGTGGTCACCGTATTGGAACTGCCGAAGTGGAAAACGCTATTAACATGCACGCAGGTGTAGTTGAAAGCGCTGTTGTTGGATATCCACATGATATTAAAGGACAAGGTATATATGCTTATGTGATTTATAAAGGGTCTCATGGCCAAGACACACATGGCACTAGTGACTTAGTGAGAAAAGATATTTTACAAACCGTAACCCGCATTATTGGCCCCATCGCTAAGCCCGATAAAATTCAATTTGTTTCAGGCTTACCAAAAACACGTTCTGGAAAAATCATGCGTCGTATACTTCGCAAAGTAGCGGAGGGTGAAACCAGTAACCTTGGCGATACCTCTACTTTATTGGATCCAGGTGTGGTGGATGAAATAGTAAAAGGAATGTTATAAGTATTGCTTTTTTTGCAATGCATTTATTAGCAATAAATTCAAAACAATTGGCATATCATTCCGTAACGAACTTTCGAGCACAGCGTAACTAATAATAAAATAGCTGAGCCAAGCTAATTGATGCCATTATGGGGTTTAATACTATTTACCTTATTGAAATGTACAGCGCATGCGAGCGGGTCGTCAAGGAATGAAGTTGCCAATGCGAAGCAAAAAAAAACTAATTCTCCATTAAATTCTTAAGCTTACTTGACAAGAAGAATAAAATAATGGACGCAATACCTGCCATGAAAACAAAGAACATAAAAAACTCATTAAGGTTACTAATTTGATAGCCTGCGAAAGAAGTTATTTTTCCGTTCTCTGGATACAATGCACTAAACACACCCGCTAATTTATTAGCAAAAGCATTTGCGGTGAACCAAACGGCCATTAATAAAGAAGCAAATTTTATGGGTGCTAATTTATTAAATAATGAAAGCCCAATGGGTGACAAACAAAGCTCTCCAAAAGTATGCATCATATACATTCCAATTAACCAAATCATACTTACTTTAACACCAGCCCCTACTCCATTAACACCGGTTGCAATCCATAAATATCCAAGTGCTAATAGCATTAAACCCATTGCCATTTTAAAAGGCGAAGAGGGCTCTTTATTCATTTTACCTAATTTAATCCAAATCCATGCTACCAAAGGCGCTAAGGTTACGACAAAAATAGAATTAAGAGATTGAAAAAAGCTTGTAGGTACTTCGAAAAATCCTAAATCTCTTTGTGTATTTTCTTCTGCAAAATACGTAAGTGATGCTCCTGCTTGTTCAAATGCGCTCCAAAAAAAGATAACGAAAAAAGAAACGGTAAATAATACGGCTACTTTTTTCTTTTCAATAATATTCAAAGTTTTATCAGAAAAAATAATAAAAGAAATTAAAGAAATACACCCAACCAATAGCCATAAAAAATAGCTTACTATTTTAATATCCACATATACCATTGCAATGGTTAATAGACTAAGTAAAAATAAAAATCCTGCCATTACAGGTATCTTTTGAAAAAAAGCAGGTGCGTCTTTTGGAGCTTGGCCAATGGCTTGTCCTTCTGCATCTACTAAGTATTTTTTTTGGAATAATATTTGTGTAATCACACTTAATATCATGGCAACACCGCCCGCGAGAAATGCCCATTTAAAATCACCACTAACGCCTGTGTCTCCAAAAGCGCCACAAACAATAGGACCTAATGCGCCACCCGTATTTATTCCCATATAAAAAATGGTATAAGCGGCATCAATTTTTGAATCCCCTTTTTGATACAATTGCCCAACCATACTCGAGATATTGGGTTTGAAAAATCCATTGCCTGCAATCATAAATCCTAAACCGGTATAAAATAATGGCATTGCAATAGCTGGATTTTCATAAAAATGACCACAAAAAAACAAAACAAGTTCACCAATTGCCATTACTAATCCTCCTGCAATAATGGAACGGTTATTACCCCAATATCTATCTGCAATATATCCACCTAATAAAGGCGTTAAATAAATTAAACCTGTATAACTGCCATAAACCTGAGAAGCAAAAACTTTATCAAAAAGCAACGCTTTAGTCAAAAATAACACCAAAATAGCACGCATGCCATAATAGTTGAATCGCTCCCACATTTCGGTTGCAAACAAAACATATAAACCTTTTGGATGCTTCTGCACTGTTGTTGACATAATCAATTGTTTATTTAATTGACTCAAATTAATAAAATCCCTTCAATAATTTTTACTTTCGTGTTGCAAAACAATATATATGAATATTTTAATCATTGGAAGTGGTGGTAGAGAACACGCATTGGCTTGGAAAATGGCACAAAGTCATCAATGTGACCAAATTTTCATTGCCCCGGGAAATCCAGGCACAGCCAATATTGGAACCAATTTAAATATTCAAACAAATGACTTTTCTAGTTTAAAAAATGCTGCTTTAGAAAATGCAATTGAAATGATAGTTGTGGGTCCAGAAGATCCTTTGGTAAACGGTATATATGATTATTTCGCAGCCGATGAACAAACAATGCATATTAATGTGATTGGTCCATCAAAAGAAGCTGCTCAGTTGGAGGGTAGCAAAGCATTTAGTAAACATTTCATGCAACGTCATGGGATTCCAACAGCAAGCTATGCCGAGTTCACGGTATCTAATTATACTGAGGGAATTGAATATATAAAAGCACATCCTCTACCTATTGTATTGAAAGCCGATGGTTTGGCAGCGGGGAAAGGCGTTATTATTGCATTTACTCACCAGGAAGCCCTAGCAAGTTTTGAAGAAATGATACAAAATAAGCAATTTGGTGAGGCAAGTTCAAAAGTGGTCATTGAGCAGTTTTTAGAGGGTATTGAAGTGAGTGTTTTTGCCTTAACAGATGGTATTAACTATCAAATAATTGGTCATGCAAAGGATTACAAGCGAATTGGCGAAGGCGATACGGGTTTAAATACAGGCGGAATGGGCTGTGTAAGTCCAGTGCCGTTTATGGATGATGCCTTCATGAATAAAGTGGAGACGCAAATAATAAAGCCCACCATTAATGGACTTCAGTCTGAAAATTTAGTCTATAAAGGCTTTGTATTTTTTGGATTAATGAATTGTGGTGGCCAGCCCTATGTTATTGAGTATAATTGTCGACTTGGCGATCCTGAAACCGAGGTAATTCTACCCCGATTACAAACCGATTTAGTAAGCCTGCTTGCTGCGGCCGATAATGGCACACTTGAGGATGTTAATATTGATTACCAGGAAGCTTCATTTGCAACAGTAATGGCAGTAAGTGGCGGATACCCTGGAGATTATAAAAAAGGATTTGTAATTAGTGGATTAGCAGAAGCCGAAAATGTAATCGGAACGCTTGTATTTCAAGCTGGCACAGCATTTAAAGGAACTGATATCGTTACAAACGGAGGTCGAGTTTTAACTACAACAGCACAAGGAAAACATTTACAAGATGCAGTAATTAACGCTCAAAAAGCCCTTTCTTGTATTCAATTTGATGGCATGTATTTTAGAAAAGATATAGGATATGAATTTAAGTCCTAGGGATATTTAAAATTTATTCTTACTCATTTATTAAAAAGCTTTGTAGTTCGAGTATTTTAAGTGAATTTTGCTTAATTGAACTTGAACTACAAAAACCTGGAACTATAATGGGATTATTTAACTTTTTTACCCAAGAAATCGCAATGGATTTGGGTACAGCAAATACGCTGATTATTCACAATGACGAAGTAGTAGTAAATGAGCCATCAATTATTGCCTTAAATAGGAATAATATGAAGGAAGTTTTAGGCGTAGGGAAGAAGGCATTGTTGATGCATGAAAAAACACACGAAAGTATTAAAACAGTTCGCCCCTTAAAAGATGGTGTAATTGCCGACTTCAACGCTGCTGAATTGATGATTCGTGAGTTGATGAAAATGATTTATCCAAAAAAGCCATTGTTTCCTCCAAGTTGGAGAATGGTAATTTGTATTCCTTCTTCTATTACTGAAGTTGAAAAAAGAGCGGTGCGTGATAGTGCTGAACAAGCAGGTGCAAAGGAAGTATATATGATTCATGAACCGATGGCTGCTGCATTAGGTATTGGTATTGATGTTGAAGAGCCTGTTGGAAATATGATTATTGATATTGGTGGTGGTACAACAGGTATTACCGTGATTGCATTAGCAGGAATTGTTTGTGATCAAAGTATAAGAATTGCAGGTGATGAATTCACTGCAGATATTATGGAAGCATTAAGACGTTATCATAGTTTATTAATTGGTGAGCGTACTGCTGAGCAAATTAAAATTCACGTAGGTGCTGCCATTAAAGATTTAGATAACCCACCAGATGATATGCCAGTAAATGGTAGAGACTTAGTGACAGGTATTCCAAAGCAAATTATGGTTTCTTATCAAGAAGTAGCTGAAGCTTTAGACAAAAGTATTTTCAAAATTGAAGAAGCGATTTTAAAGGCGTTAGAAACAACCCCTCCTGAATTAGCAGCGGATATTTATCGTCGTGGCTTGTACATAACAGGTGGTGGTTCATTATTGCGTGGTCTTGATAAAAGATTAAGTGCAAAAATTAAATTACCCGTTCATGTAGCTGAAGATCCATTAAAAAGTGTTGTACGTGGTACAGGCATTGCGTTGAAAAACTATCAGCGTTTCCCTTTCATCATGAGATAATAAAAGCAACTACGATTGAAGAACATTATTGGATTCATAAGACACAATTTTACATTTGTCCTTTTTTTGATACTACAAATTGTGTCATTGGTGATGTTGTCTTCATACAGTAAATCACATGAAACTTTTTTTGGAGGTTGGACAAACCAAATTGCAGGTAACATTAATAGCCATTATAACAATTGGGTTTACTTTTTTAATTTAAAAGAAACAAACGCAAAATTAGTAGCGGAAAATGTTGCATTACGTAATCAATTGGCACAAGACTTTGTAGCTATTGATTCCTCCGTTAAAGAAGGTACAGTTGTTTTAAGAAAAGATAGTTTAGAAAAAATTAGAAAATTTTATTACTACCCTGCCAAAGTGGTTGGCAATACATTTACACTACAAAAAAACTATGTATGGGTGGAAAGAGGTTCCAAGCAAGGTATCACAAAGGATATGGCTGCAATAAGTACTGATGGAAGTATTGTTGGCGTTGTTGTTGAAGTAAATGATAATTACAGTAAAATAATGAGCTTACTACATCGCAACAGTAAGGTGAGTGCGATGTTAAAGCGAGATAAGGTTGCTGGTAGTATCGAGTGGGATGGCGTTGACCCAAATATACTTGTGTTAAAAAATATTTCAAAAAGTGCAGCTCCTAAAATTGGAGACACTGTTTTAACAAGTCCCTACTCATCCAACTTCCCAGCACAATTAATGATTGGAAAAATAATAAGTATCATCAAAGACCCAGCTAGTAATTTTCTAACCTTAAATGTCAAGGCATCTACTAATTTTTTCAAGTTAGAATACCTATACATTATTGAAAATAAAAGAATGTCGGAACAAAAACAATTAGAAAAACCGGAGGCAAACAATGAATAATATTTTAAAAAATAGCATTCGTTTTGTATTGTTTTTGATGATTCAAATTATCATCTTAAATGAAGTTCCTCCATTGCACAGGTTCATTACTCCCTACTTTTATTTTTTGTTTATACTATGGCTTCCATTTGGAACTAACCGAATTACATTAACCATTTTAGGATTTTTATTGGGATACGGTTTGGATATATTTACAAATACACCAGGTTTACATGCTGCTGCCGCTTGCCTAATTGGATATATCAGACCAACTCTTCTTAATTTATTATTAGCACAAGAAACTTCGGAGGAAATTAACAAGGAACCAAGCGTGGCAACAATGGGATGGGGTCCCTACATTGTTTATGCCATGTTTATCACATTCATACATCATTTTTACTTAGTACTATTGGAATGGCTGCA